>JBARYS010000159.1:0-5399 GCA_049648155.1 Catalinimonas sp.
TGGTACGCCGACCCGAACAACACCGTGGAGTTCGGCGCGAGCACGATCTACTACAACTTTAAGCCGGGCGAGATCACCACGCCGGAGACGTCCTCGTTCATCGACCAAAAACTCGATGACCAGTACGCCCTGGAGCCGGCCGTCTACCTAAGCAACGAACAGAAGCTGGGGGCGCTCACGCTGCAGTACGGCCTGCGGGCGTCGGCCTTCTACCGCTTCGGCGCGGGCACCGAGTACCTCTACGACGAGAATCGCCCGCAGAGCGAAGAGACGATCGTCGACTCAATCGTTCACGGACGCGGCGACGTGATGGCGAGCTTCGGCGGGCTGGAGCCGCGCTTCGCTGCCAACTACCGCCTGGGCGAACGCAGCTCGGTGAAGGCCAGCTACCAACGCACGCGCCAGTACATCCACCTGATCTCGAACACGACGGCCGCCACGCCGCTCGACGTCTGGGCACCCTCCGGCCCGGCGGTGAACCCTGCCCTGGCCGACCAGGTGGCGGTGGGCTACTTCCGCAACTTCCGTGACAACACGTACGAGTTTTCGGCCGAGACCTACTACAAGCACTTTCAGGACGTGGTCGACTACAAAGACGGGGCGAACCTGCTGCTGAACGAGTACCTCACGGCCGACCTGCTGCGGGGCGACGGACGCGCCTACGGCCTCGAACTGATGATGCGCAGGCAGATCGGCCGCCTGACGGGCTGGGTGGGTTACACGCTGGCGCGCACCGAGCGCCAGGTGCTGGCCGAAGACAACGGCCTGCGGCCGGAGTTCACGCGCGCCCAGCGGCAGGAGATCGAGATCAACAACGGCGAATACTACGCCGCCAACTGGGACAAGACGCACGACCTGACGGTGGTGGCGGCCTACGAGCTGAACGACCGCTGGACGGTCTCGACCAACTTCAGCTACATGACCGGGCGGCCCATCACCTACCCGAACGCCCGCTACGAGTGGAACGGCATCCAGGTGCCCAACTACGACAACCGCAACGGTGCGCGCACGCCCGACTACCACCGGCTCGACTTTTCGGCCACGTGGGAGAGGCCGCGCCCCGACCGCCGCTGGCAGGGGAGTTGGACCTTCTCGGTCTACAACGCCTACAACCGCCGCAATCCCTACTCGATCTACTTCCGCCAGAACGCCGACGACGCCACCCTCACCGAGGCCGTACAGTTCTCGGTGTTCGGCAGCGTGATCCCCGCCGTGACGTACAACTTTACGTTTTAGCCATTGGGTTTTGGCTGTTGCCGACGCGTCTAGCTCTCAACACCTGTTGTCCCGAAAGGCCAAAACCAAAGTCCGACTATCAAGACCTGAAACCTAATTGCCAACGGCCAATAGCTAACGGCCAAAACCTAACCACCCAATGAAGCACCCCCTCTTCATCCTCCTGGCCGCCGCCGTGGCGCTGACTGCCTGCGAAGACGTGGTCGACCTCGACGTGCCCGAGGCACCGCCACGGGTGGTGGTGGACGGCCGCGTGACAAACCACCTCGACAGCCAAACCGTGCGGCTGACCTACAGCACGCCTTACTTCGACAACCGAACGCCGCCGCCGATTACGGGCGCGACGGTCGAGATCGCCGACGACGAGGGCGTCACCGTGGCGCTGACCGAGACCGCACCGGGCTACTATAAGGCCCTGTTCGCCGGCACGGCGGGGCGCGTCTACACGCTGCGCTTCACCACGCCCGAGGGGCGCAGCTATACCTCGCAGCCCGAGCGGCTGAACCGCGTGACCGCCATCGACAGCCTGGCGGTGGTGAACCAAGATTCGCTACCCTTCGCTGAGGACGGCTACTACGTGCGGCTCTTCGCTCAGGAGCCGGGCGAGACGGAAGACTACTACTTCTGGCGGTGGTCGATCAACGGCGAGATCGAGGACGACCCGAGTGAGGTGCAGTGGGCCGCAGACGACTTCGTGAACGGCCGGCCGATCCGCGACTTCCAGCTCAACTTCGAGCCGTTTGAAGTGGACGACGAGATTCTGGTGGAGCAGCTCGGCATCACGCCCGAGTTCTACGAGTTCATCTCGATTCTCTTCGAGCAGACCAACCGGGGCGGGCTGTTCGACCCGCCGCCCGCCCCCGTGCCGGGCAACGTGTTCAACGTGGCCGACGACGAGGAGAAGGTGCTGGGATACTTTTACGCCGCCGGATACACCGACCAGACGGTAATTATCGAACCGTAGGGAGCAGGCGATTTTCACTGTCAGATTAAAGAGCACAGTTGGCCGGTTGAGCGTGCGCGCCGGTAGATCGGGCTGATTGATACCTGTGCCGGGAAGGTCTTTTCATCTACATTCGTGTTGTGATTATACGTCACGCCACTTTTTAAGCTCTACTTTTTAGCTAGTCCTGAAGCCGCGTCCCCCCACGCGGCTTTTTCTTTTTCGGAGGAGCTGGGTGGGGTCATTCACTCCCCGACTATCCCCCCGTTTTTACCGGCCGAACGACTACGGTGATCGATTTTCTGCTTTGCAGAGACACGTTTAACGGAAGATAAGGGTATCATGCAGGGTATTATACTGATACTTTTTAAGCTGAAGAGCCACGTTCCCCCACGTGGCTCTTTTTTTTGCCCGCCGGTGTGGGCACCATACGCCACGCTGTGGTCGAGTGGTGCCGCTCGGTAATGACGCTTGGGGCACCTCAGATGTGACGCTCGCGATCGAAAGGCCACGGAAACGTGCAAGAGAAGTTGGGCAAAAACCTTACAATTAAAAATAACTTAATACTTCCGTAACACGAGAGCGCGGACAAGCCGGTACCTTGTGCATATTCACAACAAACAACCCCACGATCATGAAGAAGCTGCGTGACCGTCTCCGCGACCGGTATTTCTCCCTCTTCCTCAAGTATCTGAACTTTTACTCTCCTTTCTCTCACTAGACGCGTCCGTTCAACCGCTCCGGATGAAAGAAAAAAAGCGCCCCGTCGACGTGGTGGTGATCTCGGACGTCCACCTCGGCACCTACGGCAGTAAAGCCCGCCAACTCCACAAGTACCTTAAGAGCGTACGCCCCGCCACGCTCGTCATCAACGGCGACCTAATCGACGCCTGGCGCTTTAGCCGCAACTACTGGCCCGAAGCGCACATGAAGGTCATCAAGCGCCTGTTCGGCATGATGGCCGACGGCACGCGCGTCTGCTACGTAACGGGCAACCACGACGAGGTGATGCGCAAGTTCGTCGGCACGCGTTTCGGCACCTGCGAGATCGTCAACAAGGTGGTGCTCGACCTCGACGGCGACAAGGCCTGGTTCTTCCATGGCGACGTGTTCGACGTCACCATGCAGCACTCCAAGTGGCTCGCGCGGCTCGGTGCGGTGGGCTACGGCTTCCTGATCGTGCTGAACCGGTCGGTGAACGTCCTTTCGCGGGCCGCCGGGCGGGGGCCCATCTCGCTCTCGAAGCGCATCAAAGAGCGGGTCTCGTCGTCGCTCAAAAAGAAGTCGAAGTTCGAACAGACGGCCGCCGACCTCGCCATCGAGAAGGGCTACCGCTACGTGGTGTGCGGGCATATTCACCAGCCCGAGATTAAGGAGATGCGCAACGAGCAGGGCAGCGCGACGTACCTTAACTCCGGCGACTGGGTGGAGAACATGACGGCCCTCGAATATCACGCCGGCGCGTGGCGACTGATGCGCTACGTCGAGCCGAACGAGAGCGACGAGGACGAGCCGGACACCGTTCACAACCACCGCGAGTTGTTCGAACAGTTGGTCGTTGAAATGCAGTCGTGAAGATCCTCTACGCCATCCAAGGGACGGGCAACGGCCACCTCAGCCGCGCGCGCGACGTCGTGCCGCTGCTGATGGAGCGCGGCGAGGTCGACCTGCTGGTGAGCGGCACGCAGGCCGACGTGCGCCTACCCTATCCCGTCAAGTACCAACTGCACGGCCTGAGCTTCGTGTTCGGCAAGCAGGGCGGCATCGACTTTTGGCAGACGTACCGCAGAAACCGCGTGGCCCGCTTCGTGCGCGAGATCAGGCGCGTGCCGGTCCGCGAGTACGATTTGGTGGTGAACGACTTCGAGCCGGTGTCGGCTTGGGCGTGTTGGTGGCGGCGGCAGCCGTGCGTGGGCCTAAGCCACCAGTACGCCGTGCTGGCCCAGGCCGCTCCCAAGCCGCGCACGCGCGACTACTTCGGCGAGTTCATTCTGAAGCGCTACGCCCCCGCCACGGCGCACTACGGCTTCCACTTCGCCCGCTTCGCCGACAACATCTTCACGCCCGTGATCCGCCAACAGGTGCGGGCGCTGCAACCCACCGACGAAGGCCACTACACGGTCTACCTGCCCGCCTACGACGACGCCACGCTGGTGCGCAAGCTCAGCCACTTTCCCGGCGCGCGGTGGCGGGTCTTCTCCAAGCACAACCGGGGGGCCTTCACCGAGGGCAACGTGGAGGTGCGACCGGTCGACAACGAGGCGTTCGTGAGCAGCATGGCCTCGGGGCGGGGGGTGCTCTGCGGCGCGGGCTTCGAGACGCCCGCCGAGGCGCTCTTTCTCGGCAAGCGCCTGATGGTGGTGCCGATGAAGGGGCAGTACGAGCAGCAGCTCAACGCCGCCGCCCTGGCGCACCTGGGCGTGCCGGTGCTGAAGAGCCTCAAGAAAAAACATTTCTTCAAGATTCAGACCTGGCTTAACGACGGACAGCCCGTGCCGGTGAACTTCCCCGACGAGACGCGCCGCATTGTGCACGACCTCGTTGAAGCACACGCCGGAGCCGAACGGACGCCCATCTTCCAACCGCTGATCGCTTCTTCTTAGACCTTTTTAGTGCTGAAACGCAGTGACTTCGGCCCCGACTTCGCCTGGGGCATTTCGACGGCCGCCTACCAGATTGAGGGGGCACACGACGCCGACGGCAAGGGACCTTCCATCTGGGACCAGTTTACCGACACGTCCGGTAAGATCGAGCGCGGCGAGCACGGCCGTGTCGCGTGCGACTTCTACCACCGTTGGGAGGCCGACTTGGACCTGCTGGTGGCGCTCGGCATCCGGCACTACCGCTTCTCGCCGGCGTGGTCGCGCCTTTTCCCGACGGGCCGTGCGCCGCACAACCCCGCCGGGGCCGACTTTTATGACCGTCTGATCGACGGCTGCCTGGCGCGGGGCATCACGCCCTGGCTGACGCTCTACCACTGGGACCTGCCACAGGCGCTCGAAGCGGAGGGCGGCTGGACGAACCGCGACGTGCTGGGGTGGTTCACCGACTACGCCGCCTGGTGCGTGCGCCGCTACGGCGACCGCGTGCGCCACTGGATGGTCCTCAACGAGCCGATGGTATTCACCGGCGCGGGCTACTTCCTGGGGGTGCACGCCCCCGGCCGCCGGGGCATGTCGAGCTTCGCGCCCGCCGTGCACCACGCCGCCCTCGCGCAGGC
>JBARYS010000160.1:0-1810 GCA_049648155.1 Catalinimonas sp.
CTCGACTTTAGCCCTTTTGGGTTATGATGAGCAAAACTCCGAAGGGGGTCGTATCTTGAAGTATTCGACCCCTTCAAGCATGATGACCCTTCCCCCGGAGTTTGCAGAACAAATATCGTTCTTCTCAACTGCATTTGGCAAACCCAGTTGGCGGAAAGCCCAACTTCTGCTGCTGGCCGCCATTCTTTGTCCCGGTAGCAGAACGGTCTGCAATCTGTTACGTACCGTAGGCCTACATCAGCAGAAAGCCTTTCACAAGTACCACCGGTTCCTGAGCAAAGCCAAGTGGTCAGCCCGTCACCTGTCGGTCCTACTGCTCAAGCGCTTGATAGACACTTTTCTCGATGCTAACGAAGACTTAGTCTTTGGCCTTGACGAGACTCTAGAGCGCCGCTGGGGCCACAAGATTGCTAAACGAGGCATCTACAGAGACGCGGTACGCTCCTCGGCAAGCCATTTTGTTAAGTGCAGCGGCCTACGGTGGATGAGCTTGATGCTGCTGAGCCAGCTGCCTTGGCTAGAGGCAGGCGGAGTGCCGCCCAGCCGCTGCTGGGCGCTGCCCGTGCTGACAGCTCTCTGCCCCTCGCAGGGCTACTATCAGCAGCGTAGCCAGCCCCGCGCTCACAAACGGCTTACCGACTGGGCCAGACAACTCATCGGCTGGTTGGCTCGGCACACGCGCCACCTGTCGCGGCGCGTCTATCTGGTTGGTGACGGCTCTTATGCTACCTACGAGTTGCTCGACTACGGACGCCGCAGCGGGGTTGAGCTCATCGTCCGCATGCGCCTGGACGCGCGCCTGTTTGCTTTTCCGCCCCGCCGACGCGTGAAAGGTAGACCCGGACCGGCTCCCAAAGTCGGCAAGCGATTGCTCAGCATGCAAAAGCGTCTGACCGACAGACGCATTAAGTGGCACCGCGTCGCCTTTACGTCTTGGTACGGCGGGGGCAGCAAACAGATGTTGGTGAGTCAGGGGCAAGGCATCTGGTACAAACCCGGTGAACCGGCCGTACCCTTGCAGTGGGTGCTACTGAAGGACCCTGATGGGGTTCTCGAGCCGGTCTTGCTGGGCTGTACCGATCTGAACTTATCCTTCCAGCAAGTGGTGATCTACTTTCTGCGGCGTTGGCAGGTAGAAGTGAGCCTGGAGGAGGTAAGGCGTCATCTAGGCGTGGAAACCCAACGTCAGCACTCGGAGATGGCCATTGAGCGGTCCACGCCGGTTCTGCTGGCCCTCTTCTCGGTGGTATGCCTGCTGGCTAACGTGCTCCATGAGCACGAGCCGCTCAAGCCGCTCACGACCGCCTGGTACAGCAAACGGCACGTAAGCTTCTCGGATGCGCTCACACAGGTGAGAATGCGCATCTGGCAGCATAATGATCTGACAACATCGGCCCTCGACGGGCAGGTTGGAAGTTCTCCCCCCGGATACTGCTGGCTTTACCAGATGATTACGGCCGCTGCCTGAAAGGGCTAAAGTCGAGCTAATTGTTCGTCATTGTATTCCTTCGGGAAAAATATTGGCTCAATCTGTGAACTATTAACTGAGTTATCTGATAGAGAATTATCATCTTCACTATTGGGGTGGATGCCTATAAGGTCATTAATTGTCGGAATTTCAAGACTATCTTCACCATTTTCAATATTCTCTAATATCTTCTCATATAGAGCGGTAAAACTTCGAGTATTTCTTTTTCTAAGTAAGAGAGCTGGGGAAAAAGTGATATTTGGTTTTGAAGGTGTTCTATTTGGCTTTTCAATTAAGTGGTTATAGCTGCCATCAGGAGAAACCCTTTCTGCAAACATTTGT
>JBARYS010000161.1:0-3519 GCA_049648155.1 Catalinimonas sp.
ACGGCGCTCCTGATCGAGCGCGCACCGACGCCCACCCAGCGCGCCCGCTGGGTAGACTCGCTGTCGGTTTACCGGCGAGGCTGGGCCGCCGCGCACCGGGGCTTGCAGCACGGCGACGACACCCTGCAACTGCCCGGAAGAAACAGTGAGGAGGTCGCCGCGATGTTCGCGACGCTCAACCCCACGTTCGACAGTCTGCAACACCACCTTGACCGCCTGATCGCGGCTCCCTACGCGCAAGCCGAAGGCGCGGTGGCGGGCGTACTGCGACACGAGGGGGCATTCTTGCGGGGGATGGACGAGATCACTTTCCGCTACGCTGCGGAGGCACGCGACCGGGCACGCAACTCGACGCGGATCGGGAGCGTGATCGCGGGCGTGATTCTGCTGACGCTGCTGGCCGAGGCGCTGCTGGCGTTCCGGCCGCTCGTGCGGCGGTTGCACGAGTTTGTGAACAGCCTGCGCGAGAGCAACGAGGCGACCAACGAACTCAACACCGAACTAGAGGAGCTGATGAACCACCAAGCCGAGACGCATGCGGTGCTCGAAGACATGGTCATCAAGCTGCAGACCGTGCTGGCGGCCCACACGCAGGTGGCGATCCTGACGACCGACCTGACGGGCCGGGTAGACCTGAGCAACCCCGCCGCCAAGCGGGTGCTGCCCCACACGATCGACGACAGACGGCTGCTCGGCACGCCGTTGGGTGTGGATGCCGCCGCCCTGCCGGACCTGCTGCGTCGACTGGCCGACGGTGAGGTGCGTAACTACCAACTCGCGAGTTCCGAAGGGCAGACCTACGACGCCCAGGTGCACGTCTCGACGCTGTACAACCGCAGCGGACAGGCGACCGGCTACCTGATCACGGCCCACGACGTTACGGACCTGACCCACACGCAGCGCCGCCTGGAGGAGGAGCAGAGGTTCATCACGAGCATGATGCAGGCCATTCCCGGCATGGTCTACGTGTTCGACTTGGAGAAGCAAGTCGAAGTCTTCGTCAACCAACAGAGCGAGCGGATACTCGGCTACGCTCCGAAAGAGTTGATGGCGATGGGCAACCGGATGATGCCGCAACTGCTGCACCCCGACGACATCCTGACGGCCGAGAAGAACTTTGAGCAGATCGAACGGCTGGCCGACGGGGAGGCGGCGATGAGCAGCTACCGGTTCAAACACCGCGACGGCGGGTACCGCTGGCTGCGGATGCAGGACGTCGTCTTCCGGCGCGACGAGGAGGGGATGCCCACGCGGATCATGGGCGTGGCCTACGACGTGACCGAAGAGCACCTGTCCGGCGTGTCCCTGACGGCCTCGCATCAGATGCTCAAGTATTACAAACAAGCGCTCGACGAGGCCGGCAACGTGGCGATGGTCGACACGAACGACGTGCTGCAAGAGGTGAACCGAAACTTCTGCGAACTCAGCGGCTGGACCCGCCCGGAGCTGATCGGCAGGTCGGTGCAACAGCTCTACGACGACCCGGAGGCCTACGAGGACCTGATGATGACCGTGCGCGGTGGCGAGGTATGGCGGGGCGAAATACGCAGCCGCCGGAAGGACGGCACGCCCTATTGGGAGGACGTGACGGTGGTGCCGTTCTTGGACGCCTACGGCAGGCCGTTCCAGCGGCTGGAGATTCGATACGACATCAGCGCCCGTAAGCAGGCGTTGCGGGAGGTCACCTCCGCCAAAGAGCAAGCCGAAGCCTCGGCGCGAGCCAAGGAGATGTTCCTCTCCACCATGAGCCACGAAATCCGCACGCCGCTGAACGCCGTGATCGGCATGACGCACCTGCTGCTGGCCGACAACCCCCGCGCCGACCAGTTGCAGGACCTACAGACGCTCCGCTTCTCGGCCGAGATGCTGCTGGCGCTGATCAACGACATCCTGGACTTCAACAAGATTGAGGCCGGCCACATCGATCTCGAAGAGGCCGACTTCGACCTGCGGGCGTTGCTGCGGGGGCTCGATAAGCAGTTCCGCTACCGTGCCGAGGAGAAGGGCCTCGACCTGCGCGTCGAGGTGGGCGAGGGAGTGCCGGACGCGGTGGTGGGCGACTCGGTGCGGATGACGCAGATTCTCACCAACCTCTTGGGCAACGCGATGAAGTTCACCGACCAAGGTGGCGTCACGCTGCGGGTCGGTCTGCACGCGACGGAGCAGCAGCACGTGGCGCTCGACTTCGCGGTGTCGGACACGGGCATCGGCATCTCGACCGACAAGCAGGGGGCCATCTTCGAGGCATTCACGCAGGCCAACTCCAACACCACCCGCAAGTTCGGCGGCACCGGCCTGGGGCTGGCCATCACCAAGCGACTGCTGGAGCTACAGGGGAGCCGGATCGAACTCGAAAGTGCGCCCGGTGTGGGGGCGACCTTCCGCTTCCGGCTGCGGCTGAAACGCAGCTTCCAACGGCCAGTGTACCGCGAGGCGAAGCGGGCGCGGGCAGGGGCAACACTCGCCGGGCTGCGCGTGCTGCTGGTCGAAGACAACGAGATAAACCGACTGGTGGCCACCAAGTTTTTGAAGAAGTGGGGCGTGACGCCCGAATGCGCCGTGAACGGCCGGGAAGCGGTAGACCGCGTGCAAGCTGAGCTCTTCGACGTGGTGCTGATGGACCTACAGATGCCCGTCATGGACGGCTACGAGGCCGCCCGACGCATCCGGGCGTTGGGCGACGAACGCTACCAGCGGCTGCCCATCATCGCCCTGACCGCCTCGGCCATGCTCGACGTGCGCGACCGCGTGTTCACGCAGGGCATGAACGATTACCTCACCAAGCCCTTCAATCCCGACGACCTGCTGAACAAGATCGTCCTCTGGACCACCCCGCCACACAACGAGCAGCTACGTGAGGAGATGCAGGCCCTCCGGAAGATGTGCGCACGCACGCACGTGGCCGACGACCCGGCGGCGTGGCAGGAGCTGCGCACCCAACTCGAACACGTGGTGTGGCTGCTCGAAGACCAAGGGTGGCAGGAGGAGCTACGGGCGTGCCTGAATCGCAGTGAACGGCCGGACGACCTGCCCGAACGGCTACGCGAGGTAGACGAACTGCTGGAGCGGCTGTTCGCAACGGTACCCGTCTGACGGCCCGCCACCTTTCGACGATTCGCCCAGCAAATCTAGAACAGCGCCGTGACCTGCATCCGGCCGGTGTGCACCGGGGCCGACCGCTCGGAGGTGCGCCCCTCGTAAGCGAGTTGCAGTTGCAGTCCGTTGGTGAGCTTCTGTTGCCAGTTCAAATCCCAGGTGATGTTGTTGCCCGGCAGCAGCGCTTCGAGCATCTCGTAGGCCAGCGGCGAGGCCGTTTCGCCCCGGTAGTCGATCCGCACGTAACGCACCGCCCCGCGCACCACCCGCGTGCCCACCCGTTGCCAGCGCCCCTCGCACCCCAACGAGCGGATGTCGGCCCGCTCCGCCCCCTCGCGATTCCGGCGGGCGGCCAGCGACCCCAACAGCGTCAGGCGCACGTCGTCGCGGGGTTGGTAGGCGAGTTCAGGCTCCACCTCGCGG
>JBARYS010000162.1:0-6166 GCA_049648155.1 Catalinimonas sp.
GGTCACGGTGGTAGATGCGGGCCTGCGGCAGGAAGCACCAGCTATTAAAGGGAATGTTCACCGCGACGCCCACCCGCATGCCGGGGCCGAGCGGAGCCCAGCCGTAGTAGCCGCCTCCCGTGCGCCAGCTTACCCAGGCGGGTCCCCAGATGTTGCCCGGCACCCAAAGCCAACCCCGGAAGTCGTCGAAGAACCAGCGCCCGTAATGGAACGGTGCCCAGCCCCAGGCAAAGTCCGACACCCACGTGTTGCCGAACTCAGTCATCACCCAATAGCCGTGCGAGGCGTAGGGCTGAAAGCCGGCGTCGACGAACGGCGACCAGACGTGGCCGTAGACGGGGTCTTGCAGCCACTGCCCGTGGGGAGCAAGGTCGTCGTAGAACATGGCGTGTGGGCGCGCGGGCGGCACGGCATGTACCGGCGCGGGTACATAAACCGGGGCCGTAGTGGCCACGACCGTGCGCGGCGGCGGCGGGGCGGGGCGATAGACCACCGTGCGGCTGGTCGTACAACCGGCGAAGGCGAGGCTCAGCAGGGCGGCGGCGAGGCAGTGGTAAGTCTTCATAACGAGAGCATTTAGCTTGAACGTGCACTGGGGACATCTCCCCGAGGAGTTGTTGCCCGCGCTACATTATGAAATTACCGTGCCAAGAAGCGATTGTTGACTGCCCAGTCTTCTGATTGTTTAGTCTCTTGGCTACTTGGTTTCTTGATCTCTTGATCCGGGCCGACGGTTGTGTCGCGTGCGCCTTACCCCTTCCCCGTTTGGTGGGCACGCGGCGGGGGGCTTACCTTTCGGGCTTGTTCCGTTCCCCCTCCCACATGCGAAAGTTCTTCTCTGCGCTGCTGCTGCTGCTGTGCGGCACCACTCTCATCGCCCAGCCCAATCGCCCCCGCAACGGGGTCCGCGACGTGCGCGGCGGCCTGCGGGCCTTCACCAACGCCACGCTTTTCCTCGACTACCAGACGCGCGTCGAGGGGGCCACGCTGGTGATTCGTGACGGTAAGGTCGTAGCCGCCGGGCGCGACGTGTCGATACCTGCCGGGGCCACCGTCCGCGACCTGAAAGGCAGCCACGTCTACCCTTCGCTGATCGACCTCTACACCGACTACGGCCTGCCCGCCGTGAAGCCCCGCGCCCGCCGTCGGGGTCCGCAGATGGACTCGGAGAAGACCGAAGCCTACGCCTGGAACCAGGCCATTCACCCGGAGATGGAAGCCATTGAGCACTACGCGCCCGACTCGGCGGCGGCAGCCTGGCGGAAGATGGGCTTCGGCGCAGTGCTGACGCATCAGCCCGACGGCATCGCCCGGGGCACGGCGGCGCTGGTCAGCCTCCACTCGCCCGACGAGGACATGAGCGCCGCGCCCGGCGGCACCGTGCTGAAAGAGCGCGCGGCGGCGGTCTACTCTTTCAACAAAGGGACCTCGCCGCAGGACTACCCCAGTTCACTGATGGGCTCCATCGCCCTGCTGCGGCAGACTTACCTCGACGCGCGGTGGTACGCGGAGGCGGGCGACGTACCCCGGAACCTCTCGCTCGACGCGTGGCGGACGCAGCAGTCGCTGCCGCAGCTCTTCGTGACCGACGACAAACTCGACCTGCTGCGCGCCGACAAGCTCGGCGACGAGTTCGGAGTCCAGTACCTCATCAAAACCGGCGGCGACGCCTACCAACGCCTCGACGCCGTCCGTGCCACGGGTGCGCCGCTGATCGTCACACTCGACTTTCCAAAGCCTTACGACGTGACCGACCCACACGATGCCCGCATGGTGTCGCTCGCGCAGCTCAAGCACTGGGAGATGGCCCCCGCCAACGCCGCGCGCCTGGCCGAGGCGGGCGTGGCGTTCGCCCTCACCACCGCCGACCTGAAGGATAAAGAGCAGTTCTGGCCGCACCTACGCAAGGCCGTGCGGTATGGCCTCTCCCCCGCCGCCGCGCTGCGGGCGCTGACCGAGACGCCCGCCCGCCTGCTGGGAGTCGAGTCGCGCCTCGGTAGCCTTCGTCCCGGTCGCGACGCCAGCTTCCTGATCGCGTCCGACAGCCTCCTGAACGAAGGCACCGTGCTCTACGAGAACTGGGTCGGCGGCCACCGCTACGTGCTCAGCGCGATGCCCGACGACCCGCGCGGCACCTGGGAGTTGGCCATCGGTGCCGCCGCGCCGATGAAGCTGGAAGTGACCGGGCAACCCGAGCAGCCGAAGGCCGTGCTTTATCCCCGAGCGAACGACAGCACGCAGGTGCCCGTCACGGCGCAGATCGGTGGCGACCTGGTGACCCTCTCGTTCCCGCTCACGCCGCAGGGGCAGCGCCGCGTGCGCCTCTCGGGCTGGCGCGACGCAAAAACCTGGCGGGGCGAAGGCGAGGACTCGACCGGGGCGTCGGTCTCGTGGCGAGCGACCTACGTCGGCCCCGCGCCCGAAGACACCGCCGGCAGCACGCAGACATCTACGCCCGAGCTCGGTCCGATGATCTACCCCTTCGCGGCCTACGGTGCCCAGACGCTACCCGGCGCGGGCGCGGTGCTGATCCGCAACGCCACGGTCTGGACCAACGAGGCGGAGGGCGTGGTGGAGAACACCGACGTGCTGGTGCGCGGCGGCACGATCGTCGGCGTAGGCGCGAACCTAACGGCCGACGGCGCGCGCGTGGTCGACGGCACCGGCAAGCACCTGACCAGCGGCATCATCGACGAGCACTCGCACATCGCCATCAGCCGGGGCGTGAACGAGGGCACGCAGGCGGTCACGGCCGAGGTGCGCATCGGCGACGTGGTTAACTCCGAAGACGTCAACATCTACCGCCACCTGGCCGGGGGCGTCACGGCGGCACAACTGCTGCACGGCTCGGCGAACCCCATCGGCGGGCAGTCGGCACTCATCAAGATGCGCTGGGGGCAACTCCCCGAGCAGATGAAGATCGAGGGCGCGCCGGGCTTCATCAAGTTTGCCCTGGGCGAGAACGTAAAGCAGTCGAACTGGGGCGACGCGCAGACCGAGCGCTTCCCGCAGACCCGCATGGGCGTAGAGCAGGTCTTCGTCGATGCCTTCCAGCGCGCCAAGATGTACGACGCCGCGCAACGGCAGTACGCCGACCTCGCCCGCCGCACCCGCGAGCGCACCCCCGCCCCGCACCGCGACCTGGAGCTGGAGGCCCTGCGTGAGATTATGAACGACGAGCGTTTCATCACCTGCCACTCGTACATCCAGTCGGAGATCAACATGCTGCTGCACGTGGCCGACACGATGGGCTTCCGCGTCAACACGTTCACACACATTCTGGAAGGGTACAAAGTGGCCGACAAGATGGCGGCACACGGCGCGGGCGGCTCGACCTTCGCCGACTGGTGGGCCTACAAGTTTGAAGTCAAAGACGCCATCCCCTATAACGCCGCACTGATGCACCGCGAAGGCGTGCTGGTGGCGATCAACTCCGACGACGCCGAGATGGGCCGCCGCCTCAACCAAGAGGCCGCCAAGACGATAAAGTACGGCGGCCTGAGCGAGGAAGAGGCTTGGAAGCTGGTGACCCTGAACCCTGCCAAGCTGCTGCGCCTCGACAACCGCATGGGCAGCATCCGCGCGGGGAAGGACGCCGACCTGGTGCTTTGGTCCGACCACCCGCTGTCGATCTACGCCCGCCCTGAGCAGACCTACGTGGACGGCGTGCTGCTCTTCGACCTGGCGCGCGACCAACGGCTACACCAGGAGATGGAGGCCGAGCGTCAGCGCATCATCCAGGCCATGCTGCGCGAGCAGGCCGGCGGCAGCCCCACGCAGAGCGCTCGCCCGAGCGCCGGCCGGCTCTGGGACTGCGAGCAGGTGTTCGACGTCTGGGACGCCGTGAACGGGCACGACGAGGGGCATTAGGTATCTCAGCTTACCAACTCGTACAACTGCCCCCCATGAAGGCTTCGAAACGACGATTTCGAGCCTTCCTGGGGGGCAGTTCTTGATCGACACTCTGCGACGGTTGTGAAGCGCGCGCTTCGTGCTCGGATACCCAAAAATTTGTGGTGGCTAACGAGGCGACCAAATACGCTTCAGGGTGTAAGTACGCCGCTTGCCGGGGGCGTTGTGCTTGTTGAGTAGCAGGGTGAAGCGCGTACCCCGTTCGTCGTCGCTGATGAGGTTGATTGCCCCCCCATGCGAGTCGACCACGATCTTGATCAAGGCCATGCCCATGCCCCAGGGGTGGTCGGCCGGATCGGTCTCCGACGAGAGGAAGTTGTACAGAGAACGCTGCCGTTCGGTAGAGATTGGGTCACCCAGGTTATGCACGCTCAGGCTGATCCGTTCGCCGAGGTCTTCCAGCCGAATGGTGATGGGGCGCTGCGCGTCGCCGTACTTGATGGCGTTGATGAGCAAGTTTTCCAGCAGGCGGCGGATGGCCGTGCTGTCGAGCACGCCCCTGACCTCATCGGCGTCGCACTCCAGCCGCAGGTCGCGCGAGTAGATTTCCAATGCTTCCTGATGGACCGTCCGCACCTCTTGCAGCAAGTCGCCTTCTTCGAAGTTGAGCATGACGCCCTCGCCCGCCCGGATCGTGGCGGCGTCGAGCAGTTCATCGGTCATCCGCAGGGCCTTCTGGATGCTGCGGCCCGCCATGTCGCGGAGGGTCTCGAAGTGCTCTGCCCCCTTCTCGTGGCGCATCAACTCCAAAAGGCTGAAGGCCGCTGCTAAGGGGTTGCGCAGGTCGTGTGCGAGCGCACCGACCATCACCTCCTGCGCTTCTTGCAGGGCGGTGCTGAACGACGAGGCCGACTTCATCATGGCCAATTCGAGCGTATACGTCAGCACGTCGGCCACGGGTGGTTTGTGCACCTGGTGCTGCCGCAGAACCTGGACAATCACCCGGTGGAAGACGATGTACTCGCGGATGATCTGATCGACCGTGTAGTGTTTCGACATGGCGCGGTGCCGTCCGTGGTCGGCGCTGTGGTCGAGTAGTTCGTCCGGAAGGTATCGGCGTGGATTTTCGGCCACGGTGCGTTGTGCGTCCTGTGTCGGAATACCGTTCGACGAACGCAGCGCCGTGAGGATATCGTCCAGCAGGTTCGGCAGGTGGTCGCGCAGCACGATGCTGTTCTCCAGGTCGGCGGCCGTGATGTGAGCGGTCACCTCTTTCTCCCAAATTTCGAAGATGATCTGGCGATTCTTGGCGATAACTTCGGCGGCATGTTTCATCGGTAGAGGGTTCGAGGCGGCCCGTCGGCAACAAGAAGCACTCGCCTAGGGCAGACCACCGGCCGGCGGAAACGCGGAGATTATTTCGACACGGGTCTGCGACCTTTTTGGGTAGGCAATTCTTCTCAAAGGTAACCCAGTGTCGCCATCTGCCGGCCCACCGCTTTGCAGGCCGCACCGCCTCCCGCAGCCGAGATGATTTGGGCGCGTCGAAACCCTACGTTCCGTCGCTTGGTTGGTAATTTGCATCGGCACGAAGCGCCCCGCGCGGGGCGGAGGGTTTGCCCCTTCCATGTCCGGCATCGCGTTCGTTGCGGCACCTTCGACGGCACGACAGAGTATTGTTAAACCGCTGGGAGACTCTCTGGTATGGAAGGACTCTTTTTTCTTGTGTACTCTTTTTTCTACGTGCTGATGAAGGTCATCACGGGCGACCACCGTGCCCAGGCCGACCGCGATGCCCGCCGCCTGACCGAGGGGCTGGCGCTGATGCAGCAGTACCGCCACCGAGAGGCGCTGATTTTTTTCAGCGATTTTCTGAAGCAAGAACCCCGCTGTGCCTTGGCCCTGGTGAAACGAGGGGCGTGCCAACTGGCACTCGGTGAGCCCTTTCTGGCCCTCGGTGACAGCCGCCGCGCCGCCGAGATCGATCACGTGATCATGGAAGCCTACCTTGTGGCCGGGCAGGCCCTCTACGAATTGGACGACTTTCTGAGTGCGAAGGTCGAGTTCGACAAGGCTGTGTGGTACGACCGCAAGAACCCTGAAGTGTACCGCCGGCGCGGCCTGAACTACCTACGCATGAAGGACCACGTGCGCGCCACCGAAGACCTCCGCCAGGCCATCGCCCTCGGCGACGAGGACGCGAATTACTACCTGCGGCGGCACCGGCTGCACGTGAAGCGCTACAACCCCAAGTAGCCTCAGGCGCTCGGCCCGGCCATGCCCTTGACCTCCCGCACGAACCGCGTCACGTCGG
>JBARYS010000163.1:0-7856 GCA_049648155.1 Catalinimonas sp.
TCAGATCATCAGCGCTACGGCCAACCCCTTTATCTCGCTTTTCATCGGCCTGCTGGCGACGGCCACCCTGCAGAGCAGCTCCACGACGACCTCGCTGATCGTGGCGGCAGTGGCGGCGGGTACCATCCCCCTCGAAAGCGCCGTACCCTTCGTGATGGGCGCAAATGTGGGCACCACCGTCACGAGCACGATTGTCGCCATAACGCACGTGGTCCGCGCCAAGGAGTTCCGACGGGCGTTCGCGGCGGCCACGCTTCACGACCTTTTCAATCTGTTGACCACACTGGTGCTCTTCCCACTGGAGTACTACTTCGGGCTGCTCTCGCGACTGGCGGCGGGCTGCGCGGCCCTGTTGCAAGCACCGGGCGCACCCGTAAGCCGCCTGCCGGGCTTGGTCGACGTGCTGGTGCGCCCGCTCGCCGATGCCGTCACCGCGCTGCTTGCCGAGCAGGCGCTGCTGCTGGTGTTCGTGGCGAGTGCGCTGCTCTTTTTCTCCATTCAACAGCTCTCGGTAGTGATGCGAAGGGTGCTGATCGGCGAGTCGCGCAAACGTCTGAACCGCTACGTATTTGGCAGCGACCTGAAGGCGCTGCTCTGGGGGACGGGCCTGACGGCGGGCGTGCAGTCGAGTTCGGTAATGAGCTCGCTGCTGGTGCCGCTGGTGGCCACGGGCAAGGTCACGCTGCAACGGGCGTTCCCCTTCCTGATCGGGGCGAACGTCGGCACCACCTTCACGGCGGTGCTGGCAGCGCTGGCACAATCGGGTCCCGCGTTGAGCATCGCCCTGGCGCACGTGCTGTTCAACCTGATCGGGGCGCTGCTCTTTTTCCCCCTGCCGGCCGTGCGCCGCTGGCCCGTGTCGCTTGCGGAGGCGCTGGCCCACCTGAACGACCGCAGCCGCATCATCGGCTTCCTCTACCTGATGGCGCTCTTCTTTCTGATGCCTTTTTTACTGATTTATACTGCAACGCGGTAGAATCCGACCTTCCGCAATTAGGCGTCATTGCGAACGAAGTGTAGTGTACACCACCGACTGCCCCGCCACCAATCTGGCCGCTACTTTGCTGATGACGACGCCTTGTCCTGAAAGCCATGTATACCGACGACCTCCGCCGCTTCTGCCTCGCGCTGCCGGGCACTACCGAATCGATGCCGTTCGGGCAGGATACGCTCGTCTTTAAGGTAGGTGGGAAGATGTACGCACTGGTCGACGTGGAGACGTGCGCGTCGGTGAACGTCAAGTGCGAGCCGGAGCGGGCAGTGGAGTTGCGCGACCGCTTCGAGGCCGTCCGGCCCGGCTACCACATGAACAAACGGCACTGGAATACCATCGCCTTCGGCGCGGACCTTTCGGACCGGGAGGTACTACACTGGGTGCGCCATTCGTACGATCTGATCGTGAGCTCGCTACCGAAACGCTAGGCGTCATGCCGGCCCTCCGGGGTTCGCCCTTGCTTCGCTGAGTGCCGTATTATCCCTTTGGTGCTCCTTTCTCGCGGCGTTTCCGAATAACCTCTTCCTCAGTGCAGCCGTTGCTCTTTTTCCGGGCTCAGCCGTCATCTCGTTAAAAATCTCACCGTGCCTACGCTAGAAAATGATCTACTCTCCGTCGCCATTCAGTCGAAGGGGGCCGAGTTGACGCGTATCTATCACCGCCCGCAGGGGCGCGAATACCTCTGGTCGGGCGATCCGGCCGTGTGGGGGCGGCACGCACCGATTCTTTTTCCCATTGTGGGGGCGCTGCGTGACAACACGTATCGCTTTCAGGGGCAGGGCTACACGTTGCGCCGGCACGGCTTCGCGCGCAACTTGCCGTTCGAGTTGATCAGCCAGGACGAAAAGCAGGTGGTTTTTGAGCTGGAAAGCACCGCCGACACGCGCGCGCACTACCCCTTCGCGTTCCGGCTGCAGGTGGGCTACACGCTGGACGGGGCGCGGCTGCGCGTGACGTGGCTCGTGACGAATGCCGACGACGAGGCCGCAATGTGGTTTTCGATCGGGGCGCACCCGGCCTTTGCGCTGAAGCCCGACGACCGCGTGAGCGACTACCTGCTCTGGTTCGACCACCCCGAACGCGCCGACCGCCACTTGCTGGGTGAGGGGGGGCTGTTCGACGGACGCACCGAACTTGCCGTGGAGGGAGAGAGCCTTCCGCTCGACGCCCGGACCTTCGACCGCGACGCGCTGGTTTTTACCGACCTCCGCTCCGAGCGCCTCACGCTGCGCAACCGGCTGGGCGACCACCGCGTAGAGCTGCGCTTCCCGGGCTTCCCCTACTTCGGCGTGTGGGCGCCGGCGGGCACCGACGCGTTCGTCTGCTTAGAACCCTGGCACGGGCTGGCCGACGCGCACGACGCTCCGGGCGACCTTACCGAGAAGCGCGGCATCCGCTCGCTGGCGGCGGGTGAGACGTTCCGCGCGTACTACGACATTCTGGTGGGGCCGGAGGGCGAGGGGTTCGGGATGGGCTAGGTGTCCCGCGCGAGCACGGTAGCGTTGCTGCCGTCCGGGGGGGCTTACCTCCCGCAGGATGGGTATTCTTGGATAACTGTCTTGTCTCTATGTAGAGCGGCAGCGGCGCTTCTATGGGCTTCTCCTCTCCATCAGCCCCGCCCCACGGCAAGTGCTTGCTGTCCGCACCTACCCCCAACTTTATGCGTTTCCTTTCTCTGCTCTGGTGCCTGGGCCTGCTCTGGGCCACCGGCTGCCGCACCGCCGACGACAGCACCGAGACCGCCGCCCTGCCGCCGCCGAACGTCGTCTGGATCAACGTCGAGGACATTGACCCCGCACTGGGGGCCTACGGCGACTCGCTGGCCATCACGCCGCGCCTGGACCAGATGGCCGCCGAGGGCATCCTTTATGAGCGCGCCTACTCGACGGCCCCGATCTGCGCGCCGTCGCGGTCGAGCTTCATCACGGGCGTCTACGCCACGGCGGTGGGCACGCAGCACCTGCGCTCCGAGATTGCCCGCCCCGACTTTCTGAAGACGATGCCCGAACACCTGAACGAGGCGGGCTACTGGACGACCAACTACGGCAAGACCGACTGGAACTTCTCGGCCGACGGTGTCTTCGACTACTGGGAGTCGGACCTGGCCCCGTGGCGCTCACGACCCGACAGCGGGCAGCCGTTCTACAGCATGTTCGTGATTCCCGGCACGCACGAAGGCTCGGCGAACCATCCCGCCACGTACCGCAAGGTGGTGGCCGACCTCAACCCGGCGCACTTCCACGACACGGCCGACTTCCCGGTGCCGCCTTATTACCCCGACATCCCGACGTTCCGGACCTACTGGGCGCACTACTACGACCTCGTGAGCCGGATGGACGCGGTGGTGGGCGAAATCCTCGACAACCTGGAGGCCGACGGGCTGAAGGAGAGCACCATCGTCTACTTCTTCGCCGACCACGGCTTCGGCGCGCCGCGCCACAAGCGCTACCTGAACCACTCGGGCGTACACGTGCCGCTGCTGGCCTACGTGCCGGAGGCCTACCGCACCGCCGGGACGCCCGCGCCCGGCACCAAGACCGGCCGCCTGGTGAGCCTCGTCGACCTGGTGCCGACCACCCTCAGCCAACTCGGCATGGCGATCCCGGACTACGTGCAGGGGCGGCCGTTCCTAGGTGCCGCCGCCGCACCGCGCGACTACGTGTTCGTGGAGCGCAGCCGCGCCGACGACCTGTTCGAGATGGCCCGGGGCGTGATCAACGACCGCTACCTCTACGTCCGCAACTACATGCCTTACCTGCCCTACGCGCGCGCGGGGGTGATCCAGGCCGACAGCGAAGACAAGTTGGGTTACAGCACGCTGCGAGCGCTGTACGAAGCGGGCGAGCTACCCCCGGCGGCCGGTCGCATTTTCGAGACTAAGCCCACCGAAGAGCTGTACGACTTACGGGAAGACCCCTACGAACTGAACAATCTCGCCGCGCGGGCCGACGACAATCCGGCCCTGGCGGCGGTGCGCGACACGCTGCGCGCGCAACTGCGCGGCTGGATGCTCGGCATCCGCGATGTGGGTCTGCTGCCCGAACCGGAGTACATGATTCGCGCCGCCGACAGCACGCCCTACCAGTACGCGCAGGACCGCACCGCTTACGACCTGCCCGCCGTGATGGGGGCCGCCGCGCTGGTGGGTACACAGCGCACCGACAGCATTCTCCACTACCTTAACCACCCCGACGGCGGCGCGCGCTACTGGGCCGTGATCGCCACGCGCAGCCTCGACGGGATCTCGCCGGCGGTGCTCGACGCCCTAGAAGAGCAGCTCACGTTCGAGTCGCCGAGCTTGCAGATTGCCGCCGCCGAAGCCCTGTGCTACTTCGGCCGCTGTGCCCCCGCCCTGCCGGTGCTGCGCCGCTGGGTGCTCGACGACCGCCCCTGGCTAGCCCTGCAAGCCGCCCGCAGCGTGGTGGAAATTGGTCCCGCCGCCGCGCCCCTGACCGACGACCTGCTGGCGGCACAGCGCAAGTGCCTGGCCCCGGCGGGCGGCAAGCGCAAGTACAGAGATTTCAATTACGCCTCGTTCACGGGCTGGGCGCTGGAACAGGCGCTGCGGAACGTGGGGACCACGCCGGTCACGCGGCAGTAGGCCGCGCGTGGGCTGCATAGTGCCGTGTTGGAGCGTGTTTGGATTTTTCTTTTGGAGCGAACGCCGCCAAATTTCGTTTCGAACGAGTCGAGAGGAGTGAGCGTAGCCCAAGCTACGTGATCGAAGCGCGAGGAAGTGCAGCATGAAACTTGGCAAGCACAGCCCAAAGGGCAGAGTCCAAACACGCTCTTAAGGCGCACGCCCCCGTCTCGCCTGCCTATCATTGCGCCGTCAACATCTAAACGTCTCAGGACCTCTACTCCTTCTCCTCCAAACATGCGTATCGTCATCACCGGCGGCGCGGGCTTTGTCGGCTCGTCGCTCGCCCTCTCGCTCAAAGAAAACTACCCTTCGTACGAAGTCACCGTCCTCGACAACCTGAAGCGCAAAGGCTCGGAGCTGAACCTGCCCCGGCTGGCCGACGGCGGCGTCAAGTTCGTGCACGGTGACATCCGCAATGCGGAGGATTTCATGACGCTGCCCCCCGCCGACGCCGTGATCGAGGCTTCGGCCGAGCCGTCGGTGCTGGCCGGTCTGGACGCCGCGCCCGATTACCTCATCAACACTAACCTGCTGGGCACGGTACGCTGCCTGGAGTACGCCCGGCGGCACGGGGCCAAATTCGTCTTCCTCTCGACGAGCCGCGTCTATCCCATCGAGACCATCGAGGGGCTGCACTACCGGGAGAGCGACACCCGCTTTGAGCTGCTGGACGATCAGGACGTGCCGGGCGCGTCGTCGGCCGGTATCGCCGAGGACTTCCCCCTGGCCGGTGTGCGCTCGCTTTACGGGGCTACCAAACTGGCGTCGGAGCTTTTGATTCAGGAGTACAACCACTTTTACGAGCTCCCCACGGTCATTAACCGCTGCGGCGTGCTCTCGGGGCCGTGGCAGATGGGCAAAGTCGACCAGGGGGTGATGGTGCTTTGGGTGGCGCGCCACTTCTGGCAGGGCAAGCTCTCCTATCTCGGCTACGGCGGTACCGGACACCAAGTGCGTGACGTGCTGCACGTGAAGGATCTGTTCCGCCTGGTAGACCACCAGTTGCACCACTTCGAGCAAGCCAACGGGCAGACCTACAACGTGGGCGGCGGGCCGGAGACGAGCGTATCGCTGGCGGAGCTGACCGAGCGCTGTCAAAAAGCCACCGGCCACCAACTGGACATCGGCCGCGTGACGGAAAACCGCACGGCCGACCTGCGCTACTACATCACCGACAACCGGCGGATCACCGAAGCCACCGGGTGGAGGCCCGAGATCACCATCGAACAGACCGTAGACGAGATCTACGACTGGCTGAAGGCCAACGAGGCGCAGTTGAAGTACGTGCTGGGGTAGCGATAAAACGGCGGGGACACACGAACCGGTACATGGTGCGCAAAAAGTCGGCTTCCAGTAACCGGCAGCGGTGTGTATCGGACGTGCGCGCGCCCACCGTTGTTCGACGCGGGGGCTCGCGAGAGGCGCACGTCGAACAACACAAACCTATACCCACCGGGAGGGGAGTACGTGATCCAATCGGAAGAGGTATGAGACTAATTCGAATTTTCGTTGAGCTCGCCCACTTCGGTGCGTAGTGTCTTCAAAAAGTCGGTGGGCAGCACGCCGTATTTCTCCTTGAAGCGGCGGGCGAAGTACCCCCGGTTCACGTAGCCGATCTCGTGCATGGTCTCCTCGACGTTGCGCGTGCCCTCGGCCAGCAGCAAGCGCGCCCGTTCGAGGCGGTGGTCGCGCAGATACTGGTTGATGGTGGTTTGAAACAGCGACTTGAAACCGCTCTTCAGTTTTTGCTCGTTGATGCCCACTCGCAGGGCCAGTTGTGGGATGGTAGGTGGATTACGCAAGTCTTCCAGCAACGCCTCGCGGGCGAGGCGCAGCTTGCTCACGTCGTGCTGACGGAGGACGACCTGCCGGCGGCTGCCGAGCTGATCGTCGTTGTACTGTTGCACTTGGTGGGAGAAGAGCTCCAGGCAGCGCGACTCGACAAACGCCTTGCGCGCCACGCCTTCGTAGGGCGCTTCGAACATCTGCCGGACCGTCTCGGCTACCTGCAGGCTGTAGTACCCTTGATAAAGGAAGCTACTCTCCGATTCGATGTCTTCGAACACGTCGCGAAGCGACTCGGGCAGCGTGTCCAGGTCGCAGGCGATCTTCTCGTAGTACGCCTTCCGGTTGATCTCCAGTACGGCGATCTTAATGGGCGTGGCGGCGGCAATCCTGAACTCCTGCTCAGAGGCGGCCACGCTGCACGTGACCGACCCCAACAGGGGCAGCAGCGTGTACTGCACGCGGTGGCGGGGGTCGTGCAGGTGCATCATCTCTCCCTCTAGGCAGAACATGCACCGCAGCGGGTGGTCGGCATCCTGCCGGTAGCGGAAGGCGAAGTCGTCGTGAAAGGTACAGTCGAACAGCAGCAGCCCCAGGCCGTTCTGAAAGTTGATCCCCCGCAGCGTGCCCGTCCCGTGAACATCGGGAAGCTGTAAGATCACCTCGTCGCACTCGACCACGACCGACGCGTGCATGTGGGCGGCAATGGAGCGAATCAACTGGCCAAGCGGGGCGGCGTGTAATGTGAGCATAACGGGTGGTTGAGAAGTGTTAGATAGTCGAACGCCAAAAGAACGCATTCGGGTTAAGCTGCACAAACGACCCTTACCGGGGCTTCGTACCTTCGTGCGTACCGCCGGTATGCTCTCGAAGAAAGCCAAATACGCCATCCACGCCCTCGTCATGCTAGCCCGCGAGCAGGAGCGGGGGGCCATTCGCATCAGCGAAATCTCCGAGAGCGAGCGCATCCCCCGGAAGTTTTTAGAGTCGATCCTGCTCGACCTTAAAAACGCGGGCGTGCTCGGCAGCAAGCAGGGGCGCAGCGGGGGCTACTACCTGCGCCGCCCCCCTGAAGAGGTCAACCTGGCCGACGTGATCCGCCTGTTCGACGGGGCGCTGGCGCTGCTGCCCTGCGTGACCTATCGCTACTACGAACGCTGCGAAGAGTGCCGCGACGAGAAGACCTGCGGCATCCGCGACGTGATGCGCCAGGTGCGCGACGAGACGGTGCGCATCCTGAAAGATAATACCCTGGCCGACGTGATCCGCCGCGAGGCCGCCCGTGGGTGTGAAGAGTAGGCCGCTTCCGGCGGTAGCCTATGAAACATCCAAAAAAAAGATTTCTCGAATGTATAGAAAGATGCGGTCGTCGGTGGCAACTACCGGGTCCACGATAAACTATTTGAGAGCACAGAGTGTACTGTACAGTACGGC
>JBARYS010000164.1:0-7214 GCA_049648155.1 Catalinimonas sp.
GCCTTTTTCCGCGAGAATTACCGGTAGACTTGCCCCGCCGCCAGTACGAGTCCTGCCGAACATGTGTACTTGAGAAACCAAGTTGACACCCGCTCGCTTCACGAGCGTCGTTTTTTCGACTACGAGCGCTGCCGGGGGCAAGGTGCGCCCACGTTAGCCGTTCTCCGCGCGGAGGGCGAGGGCGGGTTGATTCCCGACGTTTGAAGCCGCACTGTGCGCGCCCCGTGGCGTAGGGCAGCGGCGTGCGCGCGCAGCAGCCGTGTGAGATTACGTTGGGGCGGGTGCCTAACTTTGTGCATGATTCAACGCGTACAGACGCTCCTGCTGGCGGGTGTTGTGATCCTGATGATCGCCGGCATCTTCGTGCCCAGTTGGGAGAAACATCAGGCCGACACCGGCGAGCTGGCTACCCTCGACGCCCTCGCCCTGACCCACCTGCAGCCCGCCGAGGGCGGCGAAGACTTTATTACCAACGTGGCTGCCCAGACGTGGTACATCGCCCTGCTCTGCGCCCTGGCTGCGGGTATCGCGGCGTTCGAGATTTTTCAGTTCAACAACCGCCTTTTGCAGATGAAGCTCGGCGCGTTCAACTCACTGGTGATCGCGGGCGTAGTGGTGGCCGTCATGCTGCTTTCGCGGCAGGGCGAGGCGCTCTTCGACCCGATGGTGGTTGGTAAGTATCAGGCCGGCTTCTACCTGCCGATGGCGGCCATCTTCATGAATATCGTCGCCAACCGCTTCATCCAGCGCGACGAGCGCCTCGTGCGGTCGATGGACCGACTGCGGTAGGCCCCCGCCGCCTTACGCAGCTCACCGCGTCGTGAAGTTTTACCGCCTCTTCTTCCTGCTGATCGCCGGGCTGTGTGCCTGCGCAGCGCCCCCCCAAGTTCGGGTCGAGGTGCAGGACGACGGCGCGCTCTTCACCGAAGCGGGCGACACGGTTTTGTTCTACCGCACCGGCCCGCCGCCGGAGCCGTCGGTCCGCACCAACTACGTACACCCACTCTTGGCGCTCGACGGCCAGGTGCTCACCGAGGATGCCCCCGCCGACCACCCCCACCACCGGGGCGTGTTCTGGGCGTGGCACCAGCTCTGGGTCGACAGCCTGCGCGTGGGCGACGGCTGGGACATGACGAACGTCGGGTGGACGGCGCGCTCGGTCGAGGCACTCGACAACGGCCCGGCACGTGGCGTGGTGGCCGAAGTCGATTGGTCCTCGCCCCTACTGACCGACCATATCGGCACCGACGTGCCCTTCGTTCGGGAGCGCACCACGGTGCGCGTCTACCCCGCTACCGCACACTATCGCCTCGTCGACTTTGACCTCTCGCTGCGGGCGCTCAGGCCGGGCGTGCGCATCGGCGGCTCGGAAGACGCCAAGGGCTACGGCGGCTTCTCGCCCCGTATCCGGCTGGTCGACAGCCTCCAATTTTTGAGCGCGACCGGCGAGGTGGAGCCGCAGAACTTGCCCTTTGCGGCCGGCGGGTGGATGAACGTCGTGGGCGCGCTGGGGCAGAGGGGAGCGACGGCGGGCGTGGCCATGCTGGAACACCCTGACAACCCCGGCCATCCCAACCCGTGGATTCTCCGCCGGCGGGGCAGCATGCAGAACGTGGCCTATCCCGGCCGCACGCCCGTCGATCTGTCGGGAAACACGCCCCTGCGCCTCCGTTACCGGCTGGTGATCCACGACGGCGACGCCTCGGTCGACGTCGGGGCGCTGCACGCGGCCTACGGGCGGGAGTAGGGTTTCGCGCGCGTTCAGCACTCGTCCGAAAGTAAAGCCGGCGCGCCCACCCGTACGCACCGAATTCGGCCCCGGGGGCAAGGTTTGCGGAACCCAGGGCGTTACCCTAATTGTATCTACCTTCGAAAAGCTTAATTTTGCGCCCCTATGCCGAAATTCTTTCTCCGGTGGCCTTTTTTGTGCGTACTCATCCTGACGGCGGGGTGCAGCGAGTTTACCCGCTTGCAGAAGAGCTCCGACATTGACCTGAAGTACGCCAAGTCGCTGGAGTACTACGACGAAAAGGACTACTACCGCGCCGGGCTGCTGCTCGAAGAGCTGATGCCGCTGCTGCGGGGCCGCAAGGAGGCCGAGAAGGCGCAGTTCTATTACGCCTACAGCCAGTATCACCAGCGGCAGTTGGTCATGAGCGCCTTCTACTTCAAGAACTTTTACGAAACCTACCCGCGCGGCGACTACTCTGAGGAGGCTCGTTTTATGCACGCGGTATCGCTCTTTGAAGACTCGCCGAAGCCCAACCTCGACCAGACCAACACCTACGAGTCCATCAGCGCGCTGGAGACCTTTCTGAACGTCTACCCCAATTCCAGTTACCGCGAACGCTCGCTGGGGATGCTGGAAACGCTGCGCGACAAGCTCGAACTGAAGGCATTTGAAAACGCTAAGCTCTACTATAAACTGGTTTCCTATAACCTCTCTTTCTTTAAATCGGCCGCCATCGCGTTCGAGAACTTCTCGCAGAAGTTTCCCGACTCGGCCATGAACGAGGAGGCGCTCTACCTGCGGCTCGACGCCCTCTACAACATGGCGCGACTGAGCACGACGGCCAAGCAGCGCGAGCGGTACATGGACGTAGTCGACCTTTACTACGAGTTCGTGGACCGGTACCCGAGCAGCCGCTTCATGCGTACCGCCGAGAACCTCTACGAGCGGGCCGCCGACGCCGCCGGCGACATGGCCGAGGAGGAGGCCCCCACCGAGGCCGCCGCCAACTAACCTTTTTTCTTCGCTTCATCAAGCACCATCCGTATGTCCGTTAAGAACAACAACGTCAACAACTCTCTGCAAACCCGCAACCTGGCCGACATCGCCGCGCAGACGGGCAACGTCTACCGCTCGATCGCCATCGTGGGCAAGCGCGCCCGTCAGCTCTCCAACGACTTGAAGGAAGAGCTCAACGGCAAGCTGGCTGAGTTCGTCACGGCCGTCGACAACCTGGAAGAGGTCTTCGAAAACCGCGAGCAGATCGACATCTCGCGCCACTACGAGCGGATGCCCAAGCCGTCGCAACTGGCCGTCGAAGAGTTTATCGCCGGGAAGATCTACCACCGCGAGCGCGGCGAAGACGACGCGACCGAGGGCGACGAGGGTGTCCGGTAGATGACTAGGTCGTGCTGACCTGTAGCCTGCTGATGCTTTCGGCGCTTTTCACGCGTATTCTGCCGCCGCTTTCGTTGGCTGATGCACTACCTAGGCGGCCCCGCAATCGCCCGCCTCAAGCGTCTTGATTACGTGTAAAAAGACGCGCGAAATCATGGAACCATCCCATATGCCAACACGACCTAGGCACGTCTTGCTGGGCGTGAGCGGCAGCATCGCCGCCTACAAGGCTGCGCCGCTGGTGCGCCTCCTGGTGGGTACCGGTGCCGAAGTGCGCGTGGTGATGACCCCCGCCGCCACCGGCTTCATCACACCCCTGACGCTGGCGACGCTCTCGCGCAACCCCGCCCTGAGCACCTACACGCGCGGCGAGGCGGGCGAGTGGAATAACCACGTGGAGTTGGGCCTCTGGGCCGACGCGATGGTGGTGGCCCCCCTGAGCGCCCGCACGCTCGCCAAGTTCGCCCACGGGCTGGCCGACGACCTGCTGACGGCCTGTTACCTCTCGGCGCGCTGCCCCGTGTTTGTGGCCCCGGCCATGGACCTGGACATGTACGCCCACCCCACGACGGTCGAAAACCTGGCGCGGCTGCGGCGCTTCGGCAACCACGTGATCGACGCCGGCGTCGGCAAACTCGCCAGCGGACTGAGCGGGCAGGGGCGCATGGCTGAGCCCGAGCAGATCGTCGCCACGCTGCAGGACCACTTTGGTGCCGCCGAGCAACTGAGCGGCAAGCGCGTGTTGGTCACCGCCGGGCCGACCCACGAGCCCATCGACCCGGTGCGCTTCCTGGGCAACCACTCGTCGGGAAAGATGGGCTGGGCGCTGGCCGAGGCGCTGCGCGACGCCGGGGCGGACGTGACGCTGGTGAGTGGACCGACGGCCCTGCCCGACCCCGCCGGCGTGCGCACCGTGCGCGTCACCACCGCCGAGCAGATGCATACCGCCGCCCTGCAACACTTCGAAGGGGCCGACTGGGCCGTGCTGGCCGCCGCCGTGGCCGACTACACGCCCCGCGAGGTGTCGGCGCAGAAAATTAAGAAGGAGGCCGACGAAGTGCCCCGCCTGGAGCTGCGCCGCACGCCCGACATCGCCGCTGAGTTGGGCCGTCGTAAGCGCGCGGACCAGACGCTGATCGGCTTCGCGCTGGAGACGAACGACGCCGTCGAGAACGCCCGCGCCAAGCTGCGCCGCAAGCGCCTCGACTGGATCGTGCTCAACACGCTCGAAGACGCCGGGGCAGGTTTCCAACACGACACAAACAAGGTGCGACTCCTCTCGGCCGACGGTGGCGAGGAGGCGTTCGCGCTGATGCCGAAGACCGAGTTGGCCCGCCGGCTGGTGGCACGGTGGGCCGCCCCGCCGACGGGCACGCAAACTCCCGCCGCAGACGTTATCGAAGCATGAACTGGACCCTCTCCCTCTGGACGCTGCTCCTGCTGATGGTGCCCCTTGTGGGTGCCTTGCGAGCGCAAGAGATCAACTGCAACGTGGAGATCATCGACGACGCCGTGCCCTCGGCCGACCGTCAGGCCATCGAGCAGATGAATCAGGCCATCACCACCTTTATGAACGGCCGCCGCTGGACCGAAGACCAGTACTCGGTCGAAGAGCGCATCAACTGCAATCTCGTCATCACCCTCGGGCGGGACAGCGACCTCAGCACGGGGCGCTATCAGGCGGCGGTGCAGATCCAGTCGTCGCGGCCGGTGCACGGCACCGGTTACGAGACGCTGCTGTTCAACTATCTCGACAAGAAGTGGTCGTTCACCTACGTGCCGAACCAGCCGATGGACTTCAACGTCAACACCTACCTGTCGGATCTGACCTCGCTGCTGGGCTTCTACGCGTACGTGATCCTGGGCTACGACTACGACTCGTTCGGTAAGCTGGGCGGGCGGCAACACTTTTTGACGGCGCAGCAGATCGCCGGGAGCGCCGCGCAGGCGGGCACCACGGCGGGCTGGCGGGCCTTTGACGGCGCGCGCGACCGCTACTGGCTCACCGAGAACATGCTGAACACGCAGGTCGAGCCCTTCCGGCAGGGCCTCTACTCCTACCACCGCCTGAGCCTCGACGCCTTTGAGCAGAACCAGGACGACGCCCGTGCGCAGGTGCTCAGCATGTTGGAAGCCACGCAGGGCGTGCTGCGGCAGAAGCCCCTTTGCCTGGTGGTGAACCTCTTTTTCGAAGCCAAGGCCGGTGAGTTGGTGAGCATCTTTAGCCAGGCCGCTCCCCAGGAGAAGCAGCGTGCCTACAACCTGCTGGTGGAGCTGGACCGCAACAGCGCCGACCAGTACGAGGAGCTGACGAACTAGCCGGCCGGGTGCTTGCCACCGACCGGAGTTCTTCGTCCGGTCCGCTTCCGTTTGTCCCGTGCAGCCCCCTTTCGTACTTTACCTCCCGCGTATGGGGGAGAATGGGTTGGCGGCGTGCCCGCTTCTGAACACTTTTGAGCCTGCCCTTTCTACACTTTTATGTCCGAACGCAGCAGTATCTTCGACATGATCGGCCCGGTGATGATCGGACCGTCCAGTTCGCACACCGCCGGGGTGGTGCGCATCGGGCGGGCGGCAGTGCGGGTGCTTGGGCGCGACGAGCGGGGGCAGCCCCACCGGCCGGAGCGGGCCGAGATCACCTTCTACAACTCGTTTGCCCGCACCTACGAGGGGCACGGCAGCGACCGCGCGATTTTGGCCGGGCTGCTGGACCTACACACCGACGACGGCCGCGTGCGCGACGCCCCGGAGCTGGCGCGCGCCGCCGGACTGGCGTGGACCTTCCGCGCCGTGGGCAACGCCTCCACGCTGCACCCCAACACCGTGAAGGTGCTGCTGACGCGGGGCGACCGGCAGGTCGAGGTGACCGGCGAGAGCCGGGGCGGCGGGCTGATCAATATCACCCGGATCAACGGCTTCGCGGCGGGCTTCTCGGCGCAAATGCACACGCTGATCGTCTTTGCGCACGACGTGCCCGGCAGCATCGCCTTTATCTCCAGCGTGCTGGCGCACGACGAGTGCAACATCGCCACGCTGAACGTCTCGCGAAAGGGTAAGCGCGACCTGGCCTGCCTCTGCTTCGAAATGGACTCCGGGCTGCGGCCCGTGGTGCTCGACTACCTGCGCGCCCTGCGGTGGGTGGAAGAGCTCAACTACATTCCCGACATCGACCTGTAACGACGCCCTCCCATGAAAAGAATTCTCCTCATCTTCCTGATCGCCGGGGCCGGACTGCGTGCGCAGACGCCCAGCGGCCCCTGGACGCTCGAAGCGGCCCTCGAGCACGCCGTCGAGAACAACCTGGTGGTGCAGAACGCCGCCATCGACGCCGCGCAGGCCCAAGCCCAACTACAACAGGCGCAGCTCAATCTGCTGCCGAGCGTGAACGCGGGCATTGACAACACGTGGCGCTTCGGCCGCTCGATCGACCAGTTCACAAATACGTTCGTCGAGCAGCAGATCCGCAACAACAACCTCTTCGTCAGGGCCGACGTGACCCTGTTCAACGGCTTCGCCAACCGCAACAGTATCAAGGTGCAGGAGCGCAGCTTGCGCGCGGGGCAAGCCGACACCGAGGCCGCAGAGAACGACACCAAGCTGAGCGTGGCCGCCTCGTACCTGAACATCCTGCTGGCGCGCGAGCTGCTGGCGCGTGCCGACACGCAACTGGTCAGCTCGCGCGAGCAAGCCGCCCGCACCGAAAAGCTGGTGCGGGCCGGGGCCGCGCCCGAGGCCAGCCTGCTGGACTTGCAGTCGCAACAGGCCACCGACGAGCTGCAGGTCATCAACGCCCGCAACCTGTTGCAACTGGCCAAGCTGCAACTGCAACAACTGCTGCAACTGCCCGTGAGCGACGACTTCGAGGTGGTGATTCCCGACCTGGACGGCCTGCTGGGCGACGAGCCGGTGGTGCTCACCTCGCCCGAACGGGTGTACAAAGAGGCGCTGCTTACCCAACCCCAGATCCGCGCGGCCGACCTGCGCGTGGAGAGCTCGCTGCTGAACGTTCAGACCACGAAGAGCCGCCTCTACCCCCGGTTGGACTTAACGGCCAACGCTTTCACCGGTTATTCGAGCGGCCGTACGC
>JBARYS010000165.1:0-2471 GCA_049648155.1 Catalinimonas sp.
CGACATCAACCTCTACAGCCTCGGGCTGGCGCAGAAACTCGGCGAGGACGGGGCACTCGGTATCTCGGTCACCAGCCTCGTGTGGGGCGAGATCGAGGAGACCACCTCGCAGCGCCCGGACGGCACCGGCAGCACTTACCTGCCGCAGTTCTTCAACATCGCGGCGAGCTACTCGAAGCGTTTCTCCGATCGAATTTCGGGTGGTATCCTGCTGCGGGTCATCTCGCAGTCGATCAGTAACGTGAGTGCCATCGGGGTGGCCTTCGACGCGGGCGTTCAGTACCAGACCGGCGTCCGCAACCAGTTCAAGTTCGGCGTCTCGCTGCGCAACGTCGGCCCCAAGATGCGCTACACCGGCAACGGGCTGGTGTTTCGCAGCCCGGCCACCACGGGGCGCAACTTCGATTTTGCGGCCGAGCGCCGGTCGGAGGCGTTCGAGATGCCCGCCTTGTTGGCGATCGGCGTGAGCTACGACTTCGAGTTCGGCCCGGAGCACCGGCTGACGGCGGCGGGCAACTTTCAGTCGAACTCGTTCACGCAAGATCAGTTTCAGATCGGCGTCGAGTACGGCTTCATGGAGTATTTTATGGCCCGCGCGGGCCTCGACTACCAACCCGGCGAATTTGAATTCGAAGGCGGTGAGGACTCCTACATCATGGCGGGGCCGAGCTTCGGCGCGACGGCGGTACTGCCCTTCGGCGAGCCGGACGCCAACGGCAACAAGAATCGCTCACTATCGGTCGACTACGGCTACCAAATGACCGACTTCTTCGGCGGCAACCACTGCATCGGCCTCTCGCTTCGTCTGTAGGCAGCCAGTCAAGACCACGTGCCGGGCCGGCGGTTCGGGTGTGGCCTTTTTACGTGCAGGAGAACCTTCCGAGCAGTGCGTTTGCTGCGATAGGGGCAGATTTTTTATCTTTGCCGCCCCGTGTCGGTTTCACCGACGTCGGCACTAAAAACGTACGCCGCTCCAGACGGGCCACATCTTATCATCGCCTCAACCCGAAGAACGGTTTTTGAACCGTTCTTTTTTGTTAAGCACTTTTTGCACCAACACCATGGCTAAGAACAGCTATTATACCGAGCAGGGCCTCGCCAAACTCCGCGCCGAACTGCACGACCTGAAGACCCGCGGGCGCGCCGACATCGCCCAGCAGATTGCCGAGGCGCGCGACAAGGGCGACCTGAGCGAGAACGCCGAGTACGACGCCGCAAAGGACGCCCAAGGAATGCTCGAGTTGAAGATCAGCAAGCTGGAAGAAGTGATGTCGAACGCCCGTGTGCTCGACGAAACCGTGATCGACACCTCGAAGGTCTCTATCCTCTCAACCGCCAAGATCAAAAACCTGAAGAACGGCCAAACCATCAGTTACACGCTCGTGGCCGAAGAGGAAGCCAACCTGAAGGAAGGCAAAATCTCGGTGCAGTCGCCCATCGGCAAGGGGCTGCTGGGCAAAAAGGTCGGCGAGACGGCCGCCATCAAGGTTCCCGCCGGAACGATCGAGTTCGAAGTGCTCGACATTAGCCGTTAATCACTGTGGCGACGATCTTCACGCGTATCATCCGGGGAGAGCTGCCTAGCCACCGCGTGGCCGAGGACGAGCACCACTACGCTTTTCTCGACATCAACCCAGTGGCCCCGGGCCACACGCTGGTGGTGCCGAAGCGGGAGACGGACTACCTGTTCGACCTACCCGAAGAAGACTACGTCGCACTGATGCGGTTCTGTCGGCCGGTGGCGGCGGCCCTGGCGCGGGTCGTGCCCTGCGAGCGCGTGGGGATATCGGTGGTCGGACTGGAGGTGCCGCACGCGCATGTGCACCTAGTGCCGCTCCGGTCAATGGCCGACATCAACTTCGCCAAGCCCGCCCTGTCGTACACGCCCGAACAATTGGCCGAGATGGCCGCCCGCATCCGGGAGGTCTTCTGAACCATCCGGCGGAGACCGTCAGCGCACGCGGCCGGGGTTGGCCTTCAGGAAGTCGCCCCACGACTTGGCACTGTTGCCCTGCGGGAGCCGCCCCTGATGGAAGTGACACACCGCCACGGCCAGGGCGTCGGTTGCGTCGAGCATGATGTGCTCACTGGGATCGCCGAACTGCAGCACGGCGTGCAGCATGGAAGCAACCTGCTCTTTCGAGGAGCCGCCGTGGCCCGTGACGGCCTGCTTAACCTTGCTGGGTGCGTACTCCATCACCGGAATCTCGCGCGTGAGGGCGGCGGCCAGCGCCACGCCCTGGGCCCGCCCCAACTTGAGCATCGACTGGACGTTTTTCCCGTAGAAAGGAGCTTCTACGGCCATCTCGTCGGGCAGGTAGTCGTCGATCAACTGCGAAACCCGCTCGAAGATTTTCTTTAGCTTTAGCGCGTGTCCGCTGTATTGCGACAGTCGGATGACGCCGTACTGACGAACGACCAAGCCTCGCTTCACGGCCTGCACCACCCCGTAGCCCATCACAGTCGTACCC
>JBARYS010000166.1:0-2229 GCA_049648155.1 Catalinimonas sp.
GGGCAAGACCTGCCGGTGCTGCTGCAGTTTACACCCTCGGTGGTGACAACCTCCGACGCGGGTGCGGGCGTGGGCTACACGGGCATCCGCGTGCGGGGCACCGACGCCACGCGCGTCAACGTGACGCTCAACGGTATCCCCTACAACGACCCCGAGTCGCAGGGTACATTCTGGGTGAACTTGCCCGACTTCGCTTCCTCGGTCGAGAGCGTGCAGATTCAGCGGGGCGTGGGCGGCTCGACCAACGGCGCGGGGGCGTTCGGGGCCACCGTCAACGTGCAGACCCACCGGCTGCGCCGCGACGCCTACGCCGAGGTCGGCAACACGTACGGCTCGTTCAATACCTGGAAGCACACCGTCCGCGTGGGCACGGGCCTGCTGGGCGACCGCTGGGCGTTCGACGGGCGGCTGTCGCGGATTCAGTCCGACGGCTTCATCGACCGGGCGCGGTCAGACCTGCGCTCGTTTTTCACTTCGGGCGGCTACTACGGCAAGCGGACGCAGGTTCGGGCGAACGTCTTCTCGGGCCGTGAGCAGACCTACCAGGCGTGGTACGGCGTGCCGGAGGCGGTGGCTGAGGGCGACGCGGCGGGCATCGAAGCGTTTATCGCGCTCAACTTCCCCTCGCCCGGGAACGCCGAATACCTCCGCACCGGCGGGCGCACGCTCAACTGGGCGGGCACCGACTTCTTCCAGCAGTCTCCGCCCTACGACAACGAGACCGACAACTACCAGCAGGACCACTACCAGTTGTTCGTCACGCACACGTTCTCGCCGGCGTGGAGTGCCGAGGTGGCGGGCTTTTACACCTACGGGCGGGGCTACTTCGAGCAGTTCGTCGCGGCGCAGAATGCCCTCGGCGAGGGGAGGCGTGCGCTCTACGGCCTCGACCCGGTGATCGTAAACGGCGACACGTTGCTACGGTCGAACGTGGTGCGCCGCCGTTGGCTCAGCAACGACTTTCTGGGGACCGTTTTCTCCGTGCAGTACCAAGGCAACGGGCCGGCGCTCGCGTTCGGTGGCGGCTGGAACCAGTACGACGGCCACCATTACGGTGAGCTGCTCCGGGCGGACTTTATGCCCGTCGGCGCACGCGGGCGGCGCTACTACCAGGGCACCGGCTTCAAGACCGACGCCAACGTGTACGCCAAGGCGAACGCGGACCTTACCGAGCGGATGAACGGCTACGTGGACCTGCAACTGCGGCGCATCGGCTACGAACTGGACGGCACCGAGAACGACCAGCGCGACGTGACGCAGCGCTTCGAGTGGCTCTTCTTCAACCCCAAGGCGGGGCTGAACTACCAGTGGGGCGATCAGCGGTTGTACGCCTCGCTCGGCGTGGCGCACCGGGAGCCGACGCGCGCCAACCTGGTGGGCGCGCCCGACGGCCAGACGCCCCGGCACGAGCGGCTCTACAACGGGGAGCTGGGTTACCAACGGCAGACCGAGCGTACGGCGGGCGGCCTGAACCTATACCTGATGAGCTACCGCGACCAACTGGTGCAGACCGGCGAGCTGAACGACGTGGGCGAGCCGCTGGCCGTGAACGTGGACCGCTCGTTCCGCGCGGGCGTGGAGCTGACCGGCACCTGGCGGCCCCACCCCACCCTGAACTGGGAGGCCAACGCGACGGTGAGCGTCAACCGCATCCGCCGCTTCAGCGAGCGCAACGCGGTGCTCGACGACTTCTTCAGCTTCGTGCGCGACACCACGTTCGTCTTCGAAGACGTACCGATGGCCTTCGCCCCGACGCTGATCGGCGCGTCGCAACTCACCTGGCGGCCCGGCGGGGCATTGCAAGGAGCCGAGGCGGCCCTACTGAGCAAGTACGTCGGCGAGCAGTACCTCGACAACACCGGTAACGAGGGGCGCAAGCTGGACGCCTACTTCGTGAACGACCTGCGGCTGAGCTACACGTTCTCGGCGCTCGGGGCGAAGTCGGTCGCGGCAAACCTGCTGATCAATAACGTGCTCGACGCCCGCTACTCCTCCAACGGCTACACCTACCTGACGCTGTTCAATCGCGCGGACCGCCCCGGCGGCATCGAGATCATCGACAACAACTTCGTTTACCCCCAGGCGGGCATCAACTTCCTCCTCGGCCTGACGGTGGGTTTTTAATGAAGCGTGAAGTGGTGAAATGTAAAGTCGAGCTTAGCGCGTGTTTGGATTTTGCTTTTAGAGCGAACGCCGCCAAATTCCGTTTTGAACGAGTCGAGAGGAGTG
>JBARYS010000167.1:0-1726 GCA_049648155.1 Catalinimonas sp.
CTCACCTCATGATCTGCACCCATCCTTTAGCGGTACGCTCGGCCTCACCGGTGGCCCCGTAGCGCAGCGCGTAGTAGTAGAGTCCGGCCGGCAGCGGCCGCCCGTCGTCCCCCCGTCCGGTCCAGTCGCCCTGGTATCGCTCTGCGGCGAAGACACGCCTCCCCCAGCGGTTGTAGACCTCCAGTTGCCGGGTTGGGTAGAGGCCCAGGCGCGCGACGGCGAAGCGCTCGTTGCGCCCGTCGTCGTTGGGCGAGAAGACGTTGGGCGGCTCGACGTCGGGTCGCCACGAGAGGCACAGGCGGTTCGAGCGGCTGGTCTGTTCGGCGCTTGCGCCCTCGGCCGTGAGGGTGTAGCAGACCTCAAGGGCGGCGGCGGGGCCTTCCCAGCTCGTGTCGGCGGTGGTGGTGATCGCGCCGGCTGCTTGTTCGTCGACCCGATAGGCGATCGGGGTCCAGCCGCGGTAGGGCGTCCAGCGCAGGCGCACGCGCCCGTCCTGGTCGATCTGCCCGCTCAGATGGACGGTGGCGTGGGTCGGGCTGGTGCGCGGCTCTCCGCAGTCGTCAAGCAGGGTGAGCCCGACGCTGACGGGCCTCAAGTCGACGGGCGCTTCTCTGAGCAGGGTGCTGCCCGCCTGGGTGATGGCCTCGTCGAGGTCGGCGGAGAGGCGGAAGGCCCTGCCGGGCTGTGCGTTGTCGATGCGGTAGTCAATGCGGAGTTGCTGCTGTTGGGAGACGGAGAGGGCGATGATGCGGGGCCTGGGGTCGTCGAGGCGCACCTGGAAGGCGAGTGAGTCAGCGCAGGCTCTGCGGCTGACTTCGACTGCGAGCGCGCGGGTGTCGGCGTCGGGGTCCCACCGGAGGGTGATGGCCGAGGAGTCGGTGCGGCTCAGGGTCGTACCGCCGTTGAGGTGCCAGCGGTAGACGGCCCCGGTCAGCGGCACGAGGGCGTAGGTCTGCCGAAAGGGCGGCTGACAAAGCACGTTTTGGTAGGGTTGGGCTTGCAGTTGCAGCGGCTCGTCGATGCGCACGCGTACCGTGTCGCGCTGTGTGGGGCAGGGCGGTTGTCGTGCCAGCAGCACGAAGGTGCCGGAGGCGGCCGTCGTGAAGCTGGCCCCGTCGGCGAGCGTGTCGCCGTCGAGGCTCAGCCAGGTGTAGGCGATGTCGGGGCTGGGATCGGGCACCAGGAGGGCGAGCGGCCCGCAGGCGGCCGTGTCTGTGGGCAAGCTCAGGGCGGGGGGGCGTACGATGCGCACGCGGATGGTGTCTTCGACTGAGCAGTCTTGCCTGCGAGCCCTGAGCAGGTATGTACCCGAGGCGGTGGCCGTGAAGCCGGCCCCGTCGGCGAGCGTGTCGCCGCCGAGGCTTAGCCAGGTGTAGGCGATGTCGGGGTCGGGGTCAGTAGCGGCGAGCGTGAGCGTGCGGCAGGCGGCCGTGTCGTCGGGTAGGTCCAGGGCGGGCAGCGGCGGGCTGATGCGCACGGCGAAGGTGTCGCGCTGTATCGGGCAGGGCGGTTGTCGTGCCAGCAGCACGAAGGTGCCGGAAGCGTCGGTCGTGAAGGCGGGTCCTTCGGCGAGCGTGTCGCCGTCGAGATTCAGCCAAGCGTAGGCAATGTCGTCGGCCGTGTCTGGGGCAGTAAGCGTGAGCGGCCCGCAAGCGGTCGTGTCTGTGGGCAAGCTCAGGGCGGGGGGGCGTACGATGCGCACGCGGATGGTGTCTTCGACAGCGCA
>JBARYS010000168.1:0-1769 GCA_049648155.1 Catalinimonas sp.
CGTACGAACAGGAACCAACTGCGAGGTGGTGCGCGACGAGCTGATCAATTTCCCACCCGAACCGTCGGTGTCGATCACGACCGACGGCCCGACCAGCGTCTGCGAAGGCAACGCCGTGGAGCTGACGGCGAGCGTGACGAACCCCCCGGTCGGCGCGGTGCTCACCTACCTCTGGCGGCGCATCGAAGGCAACAACACGGCCGACGTCAGCACCGACTCAACCATCACGGTTACGGAGGTGGGGCGCGCCCGCTACCAGGTGATCGTGACGGCGGGCGTCTGCCAGATCAGTGACCAGACGAACACGGACATCAGAATCAACGAGCGGCCGACGGTGAACCTGGGCCAGGACCGGACGGTGTGCGACGGCGTGCCGGTCACGCTTAGCCCCGGCACGGGCAACGGCAACCTGGAGTACGCGTGGCGTCTCAACGGCGGGTCGGTCATCTCGACGCAACCTACATTCTCGTTTACGCCCGCCCTCGGCGGCGGTCCGCAGACCTACAGCGTGACGGTGACGAACAACTTCGGCTGCGACAGTACGGACGAGGTGGTGCTGAACGTCGGCAATCAACCCACCGTCAGCATCGCGGGCGGCGCGATCATCGAGCCGTGCGAGAACGACCTGATCGAACTGACGGCCACGGCCACGGCCGCCGCTACCTTCCAGTGGCTGCGCAACGGCAACGAGATCAGCGGCGCGACCCAGTCGACCTTCACGCCCGACCGGCCCGGGCGGTACGTAGTAGTATCGACCGAGGGCGACTGCGACGCGACGAGCAACGAGATCAACGTCGCCGACGTACGTCCGGCACCCCGCCCCGATCCGCCCGAGCAGGACACGCTGTTCTGCGCGAGCGACGGCGAGACCCTGCAACTCGACGCCGGGCCGGTCGGTGATAGCTACCTCTGGCCGCAACTGGGCGAAACCAGCCGACGCGTCACCGTGACCGTCCCCGACGTGTACGTAGTGGAAATTACGAACGCCGAGGGGTGCACTGAGACCGTCGAGTTCAACGCCACCGAGTTCTGCAACCCCCGCGTGTTTCTGGCCGACGCCTTCTCGCCGAATGGGGACGGGGCCAACGACACCTGGGAAATTTTCGGAGACTACGCCGTCGACCTGGAGCTGCGTGTGTTCAACCGCTGGGGAGAGGTCATCTGGATCGGTAACGACCTGAACGAAGCGTGGGATGGTACCTCGCGTGGCGCGGCGGTGCCGCTGGGTACCTACCCCTGGACGCTGACCTACCGGCGTGAGTTCGGCAACCGGCGGCAGGTGCTGAAACAGAGTGGCACCGTGCTACTGGTGCGCTAAATTCTTATGACTATTGTTGATGTGCGTTTGCCCGCCGCATTGCGGGCTAATGGGCGCAATGTTTGACGTATCGGTGGGCATGAGTGACTGAGCTACCCGGACGGCGTGCAGCGCTTTGCGGAGCCGGGCGGCCACGTTTTTTGAATATTCCAATCAACATCGCTATGTCAAAGACCTTGCGAACTATGCTCCCCGCCGTGGCCCCTTGGCGTGGAATTCGGAGACACCGCCGCCCTGCAACCTCATACGCCCGGACCGTACGTAGGTTCGGGCTTTTTTACGTCCGGAAGAGCCGCGCCCAGACCGACAACACATCGGGCGCGTCCGGCAGGCAACGCCGTTTCGGTGCCTACGTATAAAAGTTTATCACCCAAAGCCAAAAAAACCGAAATATGGAATTGCAAAACATGCGCAAGCTGTACGTCGCCGAACTACAGCGTATCTATAGCAC
>JBARYS010000169.1:0-5314 GCA_049648155.1 Catalinimonas sp.
AACGAGTTCTACGGATGCGATAAAGGCCGTAAGTAACGGGCAGTGCGTCAGTTTTGCAACGCCCTTTGCTTTTGTTACGCGAAAGAGGAAAAGTTAGGTTGAAAAATTTTGAAGAACGCCGGTTCTAGCCACAGTTTTCCGTGGGAATCGTACGTGCCCGCCGCCGCCGTTGCTTACTGCCGCCGGGTAGCCTCCGTCGAGCCGTTTGTGCTGCGCATCACCCCGCCGCGCCGCACTAAACTGGGCGACTACCGATGGGACTCCTCGCACCGCCGACACCGTATCACGGTCAACCAGGACCTGAACCCCTACCACTTTCTGCTGACCTTCCTGCACGAGCTGGCCCACCTGCACGTGCGGCAGCGGTACGGTGGGCGCGTCGCTCCCCACGGCCCGGAGTGGAGGCGCACGTTTCGCGAGCTGGTCGAGCCGCTGCTGAAACGTGATGTATTTCCCAAAAACCTACGTGACGTGGTATCCGACGAGTTGGCGCGTCCGCGCGCCAGTGCCCACGCCGCCCCGGAGCTGGTGCGGGCGCTGCGGGTCTACGATCCGGCCACCCCAGGTGCGCCTCTGCCCGACCTCGACTCCCTACCCGACGGCACGCGCTTCCGCCACCGGGGGCGCGAGTTGGTGCGACTACGGGCGCGCCGCACGCGGGTGCTTACCTACGAGCCCGCCGCGCGGCGCTACTAACTCATCGGCAGGGCCGTGCAGGTGCAGGTGGTGCCCGAAGTGCGCCCCGCCCCGTGGCAACCGCTGGGTGAATTGTCCGAGGGCCGGACTTTCGTCTGGGAGGGGCAGCGCTACCGTCGCGGCCCCCTGCGCCGCACACGGGTACTGTGCCGTGACCTGCGTTCCGGGCGGGCCTTCGCTTTCTCGGCCGACGCCTGGGTGGAGCTGGATGCGTAGCGGTTTTACCAAGCGCCCATCGCGCGGCGCACCAGGATGATCTGGCCCGTATGGTAGGCGTGGTGCTCGGCCACGAGCATGATCTCGCGGAGGAGCGTCTGCCCGTTGCCATGCGCAAAAGGGGTGAACAAATCGGTGTCGGGACCTTCGGCCAGCTTGATCATCCGGTCGCGCTCCTCCAAGACAAGGTCACAGGTGCGGCGCCACTCCGAGGGGCCGGCGCACGGTTGGTCCGGCCAGTAGCCCTCGGGCCAGGCGGGCGAAACGTAGGTGGGGTTCAGACTAAATTCTATGATGTCTTGTTGGGCAATGCGCAGGTGTTCCGTGAGTTCCCAAACCGAGTGTGGCAGTGGACCGGGACGTTGGTTGAGCAGCGCAAAGGGCAGTCCATCTAGTGCGTGCTCAAGCGGCACGAAAGCCTGCCCACCCCGCAGTAACGCGATAAGGTGTTGTCGCAGAGCCTGATACATGCTCTTTATACGTGTCGGGAACAGCCTTAAGGTTACGTCATTGGGGCGCATCAACCTTACGCATCTGCCGACAGGAGCTCATTACGCAATAAACGGCCGCACGTGAGTCCCAATAAGTAATATCTCGGTGGCGAGCGCACACGGCATAACGAAAACGTCTCGTCGTGCTACCCGCCCGTAGACGTTCAGGTCGTCTGCTTCAAACACTGCTCGATGAACGCCCGCACCTGCGCCCGCGCCCGGTCGGGGTCGCTCCACCACACGCGGCTCCAGAGGCGCAGGTGGGGCCACTGCTTCGCCCGCAGGGCCACGGGCAGGTAAGCGTGCGCCTCCTTCGCCGAGAGGTACTGCCGGTAGTGCTCATCGTCGAGCAGCAGCAGGCCCCGGTAGCGGTGGTACGTCTTCACGGTCAGGTCGGCGAAGGGCAGCTCGGGCACCAGGGCGGCGTGCTCGTCGCGCAGGTGCGCACTCAACGCGCCGTCGGCACCGTCGGCGAAGCGCGGGCTGGGGCGGTAGCGGCGCTGCGACACGTCGTGGGCGTACTGAAGGTAAGCGCGCAGCAGCTTCGGCCCCGCCCGGCGGCTCTTCTGCACCTTTAGCTCATCGGGGCGGACGCTGCACACCACGTACACCCGGCGGCGGGCGCGGGTCACGGCCACGTTGAGGCGGTTCTCGCCCCCCTCCTGCCCTAGGCTGCCGAACTGCGCGCGGATTTTCCCCTCCCGGTCGGGACCGTACGCCACCGAGAAGACGATCACGTCGCGCTCGTCGCCCTGCACGTTTTCGATGTTCTTCACGAACAGCGACTCGGGCCACGCGCCGCCGGTGGGGGGCGGGGTGGCGTCGAGCAGGTCCTGGATCAGCACCTGCTGCCGGGCGTTGAAGGTCACCACGCCGATGCTCCGTTCGCCCGCCCGCACCAGCGCAGCCAGGCGGCTCACCACGGCCTCGGCTTCGGGCCGGTTGGTCTGCTGCTCCCAGAGGCCCGGCACGCGTTCGTAGTGGATGCCGGGCTCGTTCCGGTTTATCTCCCCGTAGTCGGGCAGCAGGCGGAGCGACCCGTCGTAGAAGTGTCGGTTCGAGAAGTCGATCAGGTCGAGCGAACGGCTGCGGTAGTGGTCGATGAGTTGCACGCGCGGCAGGTGGTACGAGGCCAGTTCGAGCAGCGACTCCACCTCGGTCTCGGGCGCGTCGTCGTCAGCATCGTCCCAGCGGGCGCGGTAGAGGTCGTGCGGGCGCAGTTGCTGGTCGTCGCCCAGCACAAGCGCCTGCCGCGCGCGGGCCAAGGCCGGGATGCCCCGCTCGGCGAAGCACTGCGAGGCCTCGTCGAACACCACCACGTCGAACCACTTCCCCACCCCACCGGGCGGCACCCCCGCGCCTTCGGTCTCCGGTCCTCCCCCCTCGGTCGTCATCGGAAAGAGCGCCGACACCGACTCCGGCGACGCCAGCCAGCAGGGCGTGAGGCGAAACAGCTCGTCGGCGAACGTGCCGATCAGCCGTCGGACGGGCCACCGCTGCCGCTTCTTAGTCACCTGGTGCAGCAGGTCGCGGTAGGTAACGCGGTTGCGCAGCCGGTTGTACGTGGCTCCTTGATAAGTGTGCTCACGGAGGCGCAGCAAGAGAATGTCGCGGCTAAGCGCTTCCTTCTCGGCCACCGCCGCCTGTAGCTCGGCCTCCCAGCGGGACATCTCGCGCGACGACACCGCCCGCAGCGCCGGGGTCTCGCGCTCCAGGTGGGCCAGCCACGCCAGCCGCAAACTGTTGTCGAAGAGCGCCCGCGCCCGCAAAAACCAGTTGTCGGTTTCGCTCGCCTCCGTCAGCGCGCGGTGTAGGTCCGACAGTACCGCCGCTTCGGCCGGATCCAGTTCGGAGCGGATGCGGTCGAAGGCCACCAAGTCTTCAAAATCGCGCGTCAGCACCGACACGAGCGCGCCGGCGGCGACCTCGCCCGTCCAGAGGGCCTCGATCTGCCCCGGGGTCAGCAGCGACGACCACTGCGTGTGGAGGGCTTGGACATACTCGCAACGCCGCAGCACCGTCACGCTCCGCTCGTAGCGCTGGTCGTAGGCGAGGTCGTCGGGCCAGAGCTCGGCGTACCCCTTTAACTGCTGCATCTGCTTCTGCGCCCGGCGCGCCTTCCCCAGGTCCGCGAAATACTTCTCCAGCGTCTCACGGTCCAACGTGTGGGCCAGCGGCGGCAGCCCCTCGTGCGCCTGTACCTGAGCTACCAAGCGCTCCAGTCTGAGGCGGCGCTCCAGCCGCTCGGTCAGCCACCGGAGGCCGTCGGGCGTGAGGGCCAATTGCGCCTGCGTCAGTGCCGCACGCACCGCCGCGCGGTCGGGGTGAAACCACTTCCACTGCCACCACGCCGTGCGGGAGGTCTCCGCCTGCGTCAGCGCGTGCCCCACCTGCTTCAGCAGTGCTTCGGCTGCTCCGGCCGTGCCGGTCTCCCAGGGGTCCTGCGCCCCGAAACAGTGCGCCAGGTCTTCGCGCAGGTGCCGCAGGTGGTCCGACGGCACCGGCGGCGCGTCCTGCAAGTAGGCGAAGAACCGGTGCACCGTCCGGCTGTTGAGCAGCATCAGCAGTTCGTAGATGTCTTGCTTCTGCGCCACCAGCTCCAGAATGCACGGCAAGGTCAGGGGTACCGCCGTCAGGTGTCCCGCCAGTTCGTCGAACTCGCGGCGGGCGTCGGCCACGGCCGGGGGCGCGTCTTGCAGTCGCCGCAGGTCCTGGAAGCTGAAGGCGGCAAAGTCGCGGCGGTCGCGCCAGGGGTATTCGGGTGTGTCGAAGCGGGGGGCGTAGTCGAAGTAGCGCCGCAGCCGGTCCAGAAAAGAGGGCACGCGCCGGAAGTCGAACGTCCGGTAGTGGTCGTCGAGCGGCAGGGCGGGCGCGTGCGGGCTCGACGTGAGGTAGAGCTCCTTCGCCGACAGGCCGCACGTGTCGACTTCGAACAGCGCGTGGCGAAACGCTGCGAGCGTGGCGGCGTGCTGCTCCACCCGGCGGGCGGCGGCGGTGAAGCGGCGCTCCAGTTGCAGCGCATCGAGGCGGTTGTTCTCGCGCCGGTAGTCGTCCAGGCGGCCGATCTGCCGCGAGAGTTGGTCGTAGAGCGCGCGGCGGTCGCCCTCGAAATCGTGCACCAGCGCGGTGAAATCGGCCATGCCCACTTCCTGTAGCCGTTCGTAGACCACGTCGAGCGCCGCCTTTTTCTGGCAGACCACCAACACCCGCTTGCCCCGGGCGGCGAAGTCGGCCACCACGTTGCAGATCAACTGCGACTTGCCGGTGCCGGGCGGCCCCTGCACCACCAGCGACTGCCCGCGCTTGGCGGCCCGCAACGCCTCCTCCTGCGCGGCGTTGAGTGCAAACGGAGCGTAGGTCTGGTCCTCGCGCGGCGGAGCGCCCGCCGGGTCGGCTGCGCCGAACAACTCCCCCACCCCGGGCGGCGGGTCGAGCGCCAGCAGGCGGTCATAGTCGGGACCGAGGAAGGAGTCGGCGCGCGGCAGCAGCCCCAGCACCGCCTCCGACATCAGGTAGAGCTTGCCGGGTGTGTGCCGCGCCTCGTAGTCAGCCCGGCGGAAGGACTCGAACGGCACCAGCCGGTCTTCGAACGTTTCGCGGCGGAAGTTCAAGTGGACCGCGCTGTGCTTCAGCCGCTCGTACAGATAGGTGCGGAAGGACAGCAGGTCGGTCGGGGCTTCGGCGAAGTCTTCGTGCAGCAGCGCCTCGTCAGGCGGCAGGCGGTGGTGATGCGCCCAAGCCAGCAGCAGCGCCCGGTTGAAGGCCACGGGTGCTTCGCCGCGCGGACGTAGGCACCAGCGCTGCCGCTCTTGCACTAGATCGACGGCGAAGCGAAGCAGCGGCGCACGCACGGGCGTACCGTCGGCGAACGCCCCCCACACGAACGGCCACCCCACGGCGAGGTCGCGGGC
>JBARYS010000170.1:0-4313 GCA_049648155.1 Catalinimonas sp.
GTCCCCGTCTGGTGTGGAACTGATCGCTAATTCGTTGCTCATTCCATGTGACGCGTAAGGGAAAACGGTGAGGAGGGCATCGGAGCGCCCCCACTAGACAGGCTACTTCTTCTTGTGGCGGTTCTTCCGCAAGCGCTTCTTCCGCTTGTGGGTGGCGATCTTATGACGCTTTCTCTTTCTTCCGCAAGGCATATCTCTGCTATTTAAGTTTTTAAAAAATCATCCTTCCAACTCCGACAAGTACGTTTCGACCGACGCGCGCAGCGCGGGGTCGTCGCTGAGTTCGCGCACCCGCCGGAGGTTCATCTTGGCCTCTTCGGCGAGCCCAAGTTCGCGTTGGTTCAACGCCAGGTAAAAGCGCCCCTCCACGTGTTCGGGGTGTGCCTTCACCAATTTGGAGAGCCGTTCTACCGCCCGCTCGTACTGTCCGGTCTGCATCGCCAAAATGCCGAGGTTGTAAAGGGCCGTGGCGTTTTGCGCGTCCCGCTCCAACACTTCCCTCAGCATCATGATACCCTCCATCGGCGTCTCGCCCGCTACGTACGTCATGGCCAGCTTCGACCTGATGTCCAGGTCTTCCGGGCGTTCTTCCAGCAGTTGCTGGTAGTAGGTCCGGGCTCGCTCGTTGTACGTCCGCCGCTTGTCGGGGTCGGTGGCGTACGTGAACGCTTCGTAGTGGTCGTCGGCCGCCGCAATTACACGCGCAAACGTCTGCTGTGACGTTAGAGCGCGGTTGCGGTAAGCCGCCGCACTGTCGAATCGACCCTCCCGACGGTACAAGTTCGCCAAAGAGTCCGCAAAGATAGCTTTTTCCGCATTATTCGCATCGGCATATGCCGTCTGTAGCCGCTGGTGAACCTCGGTAGGGGCAGCGGTAGTGGGGTGGTCGTTGGGCACGGCGGCGGAGGCTTCGGCCGGAACGGCCTCGGTAGCCTCCTTGTTGGAGACCACGGCGGGAGGCAAAAAAAACAGCCCGACCATCAGCAGCCCGGCCACGGCGACGACCACGTAGATTTCGCGCTTCATGCAAAAAAGCCTGTCTTAGTGTCCAGAGGAGACACCGAGACAGGCTTAAAAGTTCTGGTTGGGGGAAACCGAACGGTGCGGCTCAGGAGGCCTGTACCAGGCCCTCGACCAGCTTGTCGCTGTTGCGGACCTTCTCTACGAAGACCTTCGACGGCTTGAAGCTCGGCACAAAATGCTCGTCGATGACGAGGGCGGTGTTTTGCGAGATGTTACGGGCGATCTTGCGGGCGCGCTTCTTGTTGACGAAGCTGCCGAAGCCGCGCACGTAGACGTTTTCGCCTTCGGCCATGGAGTTCTTCACCACGGTAAAGAAAGCCTCTATGCTTGCCTGAACATCATTTCGCTCGACTCCCGTTCGGGCGGCAATTTCTGTGATCACGTCTGCTTTGGTCACGTTGCTGTAATTAATATGATAAACACACCGCCAAACCGACCGGCTCGGCGCTCAGTTGTTAGACAAATCTAATGGTGAAACTAAGATACTCGACACGTACAACTCGCTGGGTATCAAATTGGCGTGGTGATTCCTGTCAGAGGCGAAAGTTTTTATAACATCATTCACACTAAGCGCCAACCCGTTATCACTTTTCTTACTTCCCTTCCCGATGCTTCCTCCCTTTGCTGATCGCCTCATACGGTGGTACGAGCACCATCGGCGCGATCTGCCGTGGCGAAAAACACGCGATCCTTATAAAATCTGGCTATCGGAGATAATACTACAGCAAACCCGCGTCGCGCAGGGGCTCAGCTACTACCAACGTTTTGTTGAACATTTCCCGGACGTACACGCCCTGGCCGCCGCTACTGAAGAGGAGGTGCTAAACCTGTGGCAGGGACTCGGCTACTACTCGCGCGCCCGCAACCTGCACTACACCGCCAAAGAGGTGGCCGGGCGGGGCGGGGTGTTTCCGCCCGATGCCGCCGGGCTGCGCGAGCTGAAAGGGGTGGGGCCGTACACGGCGGCGGCCATCGCCGGCTTTGCTTACGGGGAGGCGGTGCCCGTCGTCGACGGCAACGTCTACCGCGTGCTGGCGCGCCACCGCGGTATCGAGGTCGACATTGCGTCTCCAGCGGCCTACCGCACCTTCGAAGCGGCGGCGCGGTGCCTGCTCCCACCCGAACACCCCGCCGCCTTTAATCAGGCCATCATGGAGCTGGGTGCTCGGCAGTGCGTACCCTTGGACCCGAAGTGTTTGTTCTGCCCCGTGCAGGACGACTGCCACGCGTTCGCCACGGGCCAACAGTCGCGATTGCCCATCAAGTCGGCGAAGAAGCCACCGCGCCCGCGCTACCTGCACTACCTGGTGCCGCAAGACCCCGACGGAGGCCTCTGGCTGCGCCGACGCACCGGGCGGGGCATTTGGCAAGGGCTGTACGATTTTCCGCTCGAAGAAGCCGATCGACCGCTCGACGAAGCGACCCTGCGCGACCGACCGACCGTACGAACCCTACGGGAAGCGGGGGCGGAGTGGGCCGCTCTCTCCCCACGCTACGAGCACATCCTGACGCACCAGCGGCTGTTCGTACACTTCCATGATTTCACCGCCCCCGTCGCCCTGATTCGCGCTACCTTTCCAGAACTGACGCGGGCCACCCCGCCGCACTGGGATGATTATCCGGTGCCGGTACTGATCCGTAAGTACTTGAACGACCGTTAGTTTTCCTATATCTTTAGACTCGTACCGACCGGCATGGCCACAGGCGTCAATAAGGTGATTTTAGTAGGCAATCTGGGAGGCGACCCCGAGGTGCGGTACCTTGAAGGCGGCACGGTGGTGAGCCGCGCGCGCCTGGCCACGACCGAGACCTTTCGGGACCGCCGAGGCGAGTCGGTGGCCCACACCGAGTGGCACCAGCTCGAACTCTGGGACGGGCTGGCCGAGGTCGCCGAGCAGCACTTGAAGAAGGGCGACCTGATCTACGTGGAGGGCAAGCTGCGCACAGACCAGTGGATGGACCGCGAGGGCCGGAGCCGTACGTCGGTGCGCGTGCGCGTCACGACGTTGAACATGCTGGGGCGCTCGGCACGTAGGGAAGGAGCCGCCCCGCCGGCCGCGCCCGAGCGCGTGGAAGCACCCGTTCCGGCCGCGATGGCCGCTGCACCCGAGGCGGAAGACGAACTCCCTTTCTGATGATCTCCCAACCATTCCCCATAAGCTTTGGAAGGCAGTAGTATGGACCTGGGTGGCCTTCTGTTCAGCGCGCTGGTCTCCCCGCCGCCGCTGTTGGTCACCTGGGTATTTCTCGCGGGGGGGGGCGTAGTGCTCCTGGTCTTGCTGGTTCTCTCGGCGCTTATCTCCGGCTCGGAGGTAGCTTTTTTCTCCATCGCGCCCGCCGACGTGGTGCAGCTCAAGACCAGCGACCAGCCCAACGAGCAGCGCATCGTGCGGCTGCTCACGCGCCCAAATCGGCTGCTGGCCACGATCCTGATCTTCAACAACTTTGTCAACATCGCCTTCGTGACGCTGTCGACTTACCTGGCACTGTCGTACTTCCGCGACGCAGGGGCCACAACCGACGGCACCGCGCGGGTGATCGGGGCGCTGACGTTCGTGGTTACGTTCCTGCTGGTTTTCTTCGGGGAGGTGACGCCCAAGGTTTATGCCGCCCAAAACAACCTGCTCTTCGCCCGGGCCACCAGCGGGCTGCTGCGTGTGGCCGACGTGGTGTTCTATCCGCTCTCGTTCGTGCTGATGCAGATGGGCAGCTTCTTGGAGCGCAACCTGGAGCAGAAGGGCTACAGCCTCTCGGTCGACGAGCTGAACCACGCGCTCGAAATCGCCGCCACCGGCGATACCACCGCCGAGGAGCGCGACATCTTAAAGGGCATCGTCAACTTCGGGACCATCTCGGTCAAGCAGATCATGCGTACGCGGATGGACTTGACGGCGTTCGACGTCGAGATCGACTTCCACCAACTGCTCGACAAGATCAATAAGTCGGGCTACTCGCGCATACCCGTCTACCGCGAGACCATCGACCGTATCGAGGGCATCCTCTACGTGAAGGACCTGCTGGCCTACGTGAACGAAGACGAGCACTTCGAATGGCAAAAGCTGCTGCGAAGCTGTTACTTCGTGCCCGAAAATAAGAAGATCGACGACCTGCTGCGCGACTTTCAGGAGATGCGCGTGCACATTGCGGTGGTGGTCGACGAGTACGGCGGCACGAGCGGTCTGGTGACCCTCGAAGACATTATCGAGGAGATCGTCGGCGAGATCAACGACGAGTTCGACGAGGACGAAGACCAGATGTACACCCGCTTGGACGACCGCACGTACCTGTTC
>JBARYS010000171.1:0-5583 GCA_049648155.1 Catalinimonas sp.
GCCGAGGGCTTCGGCCACTGCTCGAACACCCGCGCCTGCGAGGTCAAATGCCCACAAGAGATCTCCGTCGCCAACATCGACCGCATGAACTGGGAGTACAACCGCGCGCTGATCGGTTGATTGAGGCGCAACGTTCGCCCTTGCTCCGGGGTGTACGCGCCACGTCCCGACTCAACCCCTCAGCGCTTCGGCTTCGCCCAGAGATTCGTCCCGAATCCGGTGATGCGATCAGGTGTCAGAAGTCCAAAATCAGAGAATCAAAACGCTGACAAGCGATCAGATGACCCAAAAGCCAAGCGACCAAAAAACCAAATAACCCATGTTGCAAAAGAGATTCGGACAGGTGGTCCGCAAGTACTTTCCCGCTGCGCTCGACACGCGCGAAACGTCCATCACCTACCTCGGCATGTTGCAGAACGGGCACCAGATGGATGTGTCGCGACTGCTGATGGCGACTTCACTCTGTTCGGACGACATCAATGTCCCCTCGACGAACTTCTTTCGCGTGGTGCTGGGGCCGTTCTTTCTCGGGGGGTTGGGGGGGCTGCCCTTCGCCGGTAAGACGGGCATGTCGGCCTTCGCCCACCACATTCCCGACGGCGGCGCGGCGCTGATCTTCTACGGCCCGCACATCGGCGTGACGCTCGAAGAAGAGTTGGGGCAGATGTACCGGTCGCGCCAAGAGCGGTCGGGCGCGTGCTGCGGGGCGCTGATGCTGACTCTCCAGCGGTTTTGTCAGCCCAACTTTAAGCCTGAGATCGTTTCGGACGACTATCAGCAGACCGTTCTGGAGCAGACCCTTTTTCCCTACCGCGAAGAGATCCTGAACGACCCCCTGCCCGAGCGGGCCATCACCGAGGCGGCCTTCCGAGCCATCGACGACCAGGTGCACGGGCTCATCCGCGCGACGAAGGAGCAGTTCAAGGCCGAGCGCATCGCCCTGTTGGGGGGCATCATCGTCAACACTGACTACGGCGTGGACGACTACTTCGACGTGCGCAACTTCGAGGTCATCAGCACACGACACCTGTAACGTAACCGCGCCCCCGTGCTCCGGAGGGCGCGGTTGTGGTTGTTACACTTCAAGCCCCGTCTGCCTTTGCTCGTTCACGACCTACCGAACAAGTCTGTTGATGATCGTGCGCTTTCGGCGCTTTCACCGTAACGCCGCGATGCGGTTAATGTCGGCTCCTTCAAGGTGCTTGAGCTCCTGCGGGTGTTCGTGGAGGTTGATCATCGCCCGGCCCACGTTTCGGGTGGTGGTGACCGACGGCAGCCTCCGGAACAGCGGGAAGAGCGGCCGCACCACGTCGTAGGTAGCCTGGTAGAGCCGCGTCTTCGAGCGGATGCCGCGCTCGGGCAAGATCATGCCCGGCCGGAAAGCGTAGGCATCTTTGAAGCCCACATTCAGGATCATGTTCTCGGTTTTGCCCTTGACCCACTTCCACATGGTGCGGCTCTGCTCGGTGCCGTCCGTGCCCTCGCCCGAGACGTAGGTGAAGAGCACGTCGGGGTTGGCCCGGTGGGTGGCCGTGGCCAGCGCCTCCGAGACGGCGTAGGTGAGCTTGTAGTAGGCGGCTTTGCTGATACCCGCCGACGATACGCCCATGCAGTGGAAGCACGCGTCGTACGCTTTAAGCCGATCTTCGACGGCGCGGAAGTCGGTGAAGTCTTCGTGAAGAACCTCCTCGATCTTGGGGTGTGAGCGGTCGATGGGGCTCCGGTTGATGAGGAGCACCTTCGTAACGGCGGGGTCGTCGAGGCATTCGAGCAGGACGCCCTTGCCCACCATGCCGGTTGAGCCGGTGATGATTGTTTTCATGCTGTGCGCTTCGTGAGTGGTGCCGGAAGGTAGCTCTTTGTCCGGGGGCGAACGCGTAAAAGGATCTGCTTACGTACCGCCACCGTTCGCAACTTGCCGGTTCCGATCTTTTGCCGTTACTACCCGAATAATATCATACGTGCCCCTTGCACCGGCGGCCGTTTTGTCCGTTGGGCGTTACTTTCACGCTCCACTAAAACGCTCCGCCATGACCCGCCCACTCCGTTGGTTGCTGCCGTGTCTGCTCCTTTGTACCCTTCGCGTTCAGGCTCAGTCTGAGGTTGAGGGCTTCGTGATGACGCAACTGCTGCCCGACCGCTCGCTGGCCTCCCCCTGGGAGATGGTGTTCGGCCCCGACAGCACGCTGTGGGTCACCGAACGCACCGGTAAGCGCGTGCAGCGCATCGACCCTGAAACGGGCGAATTTGATCGGCTCGTCTCGATCCCGGGCGTGTTTCAGGACGCGGGACAAGACGGGTTGCTGGGTATGGCGCTGCACCCTGAGTTGGGCACGGGCACGGGCAACGACTACGTTTACCTGTCTTACACCTACCAGGACGGTGGGCGACGGCAGCAGATTGTTCGCTACACGTACAGCATCACGGACAACGACGGCACCCTGGCCGACCCCGACACCCTCATCGACGGGCTGCCGGCCAGCAACGACCACAACTCCGGGCGGCTGATCTTCGGACCCGACGGGCTGCTCTACTACACCATCGGCGACCAGGGAGCCAACCAGTTCGGCAACCGCTGTAACCCCATCGAGGCGCAACGGCTGCCTACGCAAGAGGAGGTCGACGCTGAAGATTGGGGCGCTTACAAGGGCAAGGTGCTGCGGCTCAACACCGACGGCAGCGTTCCCGACGACAACCCGCTGCTGGAAGGCGTGCGTAGTCACGTTTACAGCTACGGCCACCGCAACCCGCAGGGGCTAGTGTTTGGTCCCGGCGGCAAATTGTATTCCAACGAACACGGTCCGAAGTCGGACGACGAGGTGAACCTGATCGTGGCCGGAGGCAACTACGGCTGGCCCCACGTGGCGGGCTTTCAGGACGACTCCGCCTACGCGTTTTGCGACTGGTCGTCGGCACCCGACTGTGGTGACCTGCGGTATTCGGACTACAACTGCCCGGAAGGGGCGACCCAAACGGCGGAGACGGCCTGGGAAGCGCCCGAAAACTTCGTGGAGCCGCTCAAAGCGCTCTTTACCGTCGGCAATGACTACAACTTTCAGGACTCGGAGTGTCAGGCGGCATTTATCTGCTGGCCGTCGGTGGCGCCGTCCAGCCTCGACTATTACGCCCCCGGCCCCGACAGCATCCCCGGTTGGGGGCACTCGCTGCTGGTGGTGAGCCTGAAGCGCGGTGCGGTGTACCGGTTTGCCCTTTCGACCGACCGCGACAGCATCGTGAGCGACACGATGAAGATCTGGAACACCCAGAACCGCTACCGTGACATTGCGCTCCACCCCGACGGGCGCACGTTCTACGTGGCGACCGACCCCTCGGGGCAGACTTCCGGGCCGTCGGGCGGCAATACGGGCCAACTGGATAATCCCGGCACGATCCTCCGCTTCCGCTACGAAGTCATCAGCACGGCCCGCGCCGACGCCGTGCGGGAGCCTTTGTTTACGCTGGCACCCAACCCGGCCGGCGAAAGGGTGCGTGTGCGCCCCGCCGACCACCTGACGGGTGAACTCTATACCGTCGAGCTGCTCGACCTGAGCGGCCGCGCGCTGCGCACCTACACCACCGGCGATGCCGAACTACTGCTCGACCTGAACGGCACGGCGGCCGGTATGTATGCGGTGCGGCTGACGACCACCCGAGGGGAGCGACACGTGCGGCGGTTGGTAGTCCGATGAGGCAAGTGTCCTTCCTCGTTGCGCTGCTGCTGGTGGCCGCCTGCACCCGCCCCGCGCCCGACCTTGCGCCCATCGGAGAGGTGCTGGCGGCCCAGACCGCCGCCTGGAACCGGGGCGACCTCGAAGGCTTCATGGCGGGTTATCAGCGCAGCGACTCGCTGAAATTCGTGGGGAGCAACGGCGTGACCTACGGCTGGCAGGCGACGCTCGACGGCTACCGCAAACGCTACCCCGACGGTGCGGCGCGGGGCACGCTACGCTTCGAAATCCTGAGCACCGAGGCGGTGGGCGAGCAGAGCGCCTTCACGGTGGGGCGCTGGTTTCTGACCCGTCCCGAGGCGGGCGACCTCGACGGGCACTTCACGCTGCTCTGGCAGCACCTGGACGGCCGCTGGGTGATCGTCGCCGACCATTCGAGCTGAACGCCGGCGGCAGCGGGGCGTATGATTCCCCATGAGCCTTCTGAACTTGATGCGCCCGCGCTTCCCCGGCGTTGTGCTGCACGTGCCCCGGCTGCACGTGGGCGGCATGGCGCTCTGGCCCCTGATTCTGACGCGCGGGCGGCGGCCGTCGGCGCGGCTGTTGAACCACGAGCGCATCCACCTGCGGCAAGAGTGGGAGCTGGGCGTGGGGCCGTTTTACGTCTGGTACTTCGCCGAGTACGCTTATCACCGGGCGCGCGGGCTGCGCCACGACGCTGCCTACCGCGCCATCTCGTTCGAGCGCGAGGCCTACGCCCACGAAGCGGACTTTACCTACCTGCACCGGCGGCCGCTCTGGGCGTTTCGGCGGTACTTCGGCAAGCGCTGAGCTACAGCCCCTGCTGCTTGGCGATTAGCTCGGCGATGTCGAGCACCTCCACGTCGGCCTCGCGCTCCTTGTGCTTCACGCCGTCGGTCATCATCGTCATGCAGAAGGGGCAGGCGGCGGCAATCACGTCCGGCTTCGTCGCCAGTGCCTCCTCGATGCGTTCGTAGTGTATCTCTTTGCGTCCCGGCTCGGCGTCTTTAAACAACTGCGCGCCGCCCGCCCCACAGCAGAGGCCGTTGGTGCGGCAGCGCTTCATCTCGACCAGGTCGGCGTCGAGGGCGCGGATCACCTCGCGTGGGGCCTCGTAAATGTTGTTGGCCCGCCCCAAGTAGCAAGAGTCGTGGAAGGTGATGCGCTTGCCCTTAAACGCGCCGCCGTCGGCCAGCCGCACGCGCCCCTCGTCGATGAGCTGTTGGAGGAACTGCGAGTGGTGGATCACCTCGTAGTTACCGCCCAGCTCGGGGTACTCGTTCTTGATGGTGTTGAAGCAGTGCGGGCAGGCCGTCACGATGCGCCTCACGCCGTAGCCGTCGAGCGTCTGGATGTTGGCCACTGCCTGCATCTGGTAGAGAAACTCGTTGCCGGCGCGGCGGGCGGGGTCGCCGGTGCAGGTCTCCTCGGTGCCGAGCACGGCGAAGTCGACGTGGCAGTGCTGCAAAATTTTGGTAAAGGCGACGGTGACGCGTTTGTAGCGGTCGTCGTACGAGCCGGCGCAGCCGACCCAAAAAAGAACCTCCGGCGTTCGGCCTTCGGCGGCCAGCTCGGCCATGGTGGGGATAGTCATGGGTGATGTGTCAAGTGTTATATCTAAGTACACGACAAAAAGATAGAAGACAGAAGTCGGCTGTTGGTTAGCTACTGATCTCGAATCGGAAGCTCCCACTTACCGCCCCTGCCCCATGCGTGAGGTTAGCCAACTTATGGAAGTGTTGCAAGTGCATCGGCCTTGACACCGTGCGCGTTTGTTTACGCCGGCCACCTTGCGAGATGGACTCGACCGGCCGCAAACCGCCTTGCTTTTGTACCGAAACGCTGACCTCAACACCGCATTAGCACTTCTATCGGGCACTCAGGGTGGTTGGCC
>JBARYS010000172.1:0-1766 GCA_049648155.1 Catalinimonas sp.
ACTGGGGCACGGACCGAGGCGGCCCCCGGCGCACGCAGCCCGACCTGGTGCGGGGGGCGGAGCTTTACGACCACTGGCACACGGTCTACTTCGGCGACGACGCTTCCGACCGTGTCTTCTTCGTGCAACAGTTGGAACCCGACACGCTGCGCGACCTCTACACCTACATGGGCAACACGGCGGCAGGCAATGCCTCGTCCGACGGCATGGTGGTGTTCGGCTTCGGGCGCGCGCCCGGAGCCACGCCGCTACTCCGCGCGCCGCAACGGTTCCGCGTGGGCTTCGTCGAGGGGCGCGTCACCTCTCCGGCCGACCACCGCCGCGTGCTGCAACACATCGAACAACTAACTCCCTAACCATGAAAGCGCTTCTTTTTACGCTTGCGATGGCCCTGCCGGCCGCCTGTGCCTCGCCGCAACGCGAGACCACCGTCGCTACTGCCGACACCCTCGCCACGGAGCCGGGGGCGTTCATCTTCACCTCGACGCTGATCTCCGACTCGGCGAACCTCTGGTGGGCGCGCGCCCTGGCCGACGTGGACGGCGACGGCGTACTCGACGTGGCGCTGCACGACAACAACGGCTCGGGCGGGTGGTTAGGCTACCTGCGCGGCAACACCACCGGCGTGCCCTGGGAGCGCGTGGTGGTGGCCGAGCGTGCGCCGAACGGTGAACCCTTTGCTGCCGGCGACCTGGAAGTGGGCGACTTGGACGGCGACGGCGACGTGGACCTGATCGGCGTGCAGCACCCCGGCGAGTGGAACGACGGCAATGCCACGGCGACGCTCTACTGGTACGAACAGGCGGGCGATGACTGGACGCCCCACCGCGTGGGCACAATTCCGAGCGCCCTGAAAGACCTCAGCATCGCCGATCTGGACGGCGACGGCGCGCCCGAGCTGGTCACGGTGACCTACAACGCCGCCACGCTCTCGCTCTTCCGTCGGGGTGCGGACGGGGCGTTCGCGAAGGCCTGGGACCTGACGATCGAGAACCTGCACGAGGGGCTGGACGTGGGCGACCTGGACGGCGACGGCCGCCCCGACCTGGCCACGAATGGCTACTGGCTGCCCAACCCCGGCGCGCTCGATGCCCCCTGGGAGGTGCGCGTGATCGACTCACTCTGGCACAGCCAGCGGGAGGAGCACTGGGCGCGCAACGCGACCAAGACCGTCTGCCGCGACGTGGACGGCGACGGCCGCGCCGAGGTGTTCGTCTCGCACTCCGAGAAGGCGGGCTACCCCGTGGTTCGCTACGACTGGGAGGGCGACGCCTGGCGAAAAGAGGTGCTCTACGACGAGCTGCCCGCCGCACACAGTTTACAGGTGGTCGATCTGGACGGCGACGGCACCTGGGAGGTGCTGACCGGCGTGAACCGTACCCGCGCCCGCGACATCCGCACGGAGGCCGGCGAACCCGCCGCCGCCTCGTTTCCGGTGATGATCCTGACGCCCGGCAAGGGAGGCTGGACGGTGCAGACCATCGACACCACGGGCGTATACAACCTGCTGGTGGGCGACCTGGAAGGCGACGGCGACTTGGATTTGGTGCGCCTGACCGCGCACGACCGGAGAGACATGTGGCTGATGCGCAACGAGGGGCGATAGCGCATCGCACCGTAACGTCACACACCCAGCAAGAAGCCGCCCGCTTGGGGTCTAGGTCGTGTTGACATACAATCTGCTGATGCTTTCGGCGCTTATGCTGCGCTACTTTCGTTGGCCGATGCGCGACCTAGGCGGCCCCGCAATCGCCCGCCTCAAGCGT
>JBARYS010000173.1:0-4698 GCA_049648155.1 Catalinimonas sp.
CCTCATGGCTTTCTTACGCTCAAGGATACGTCCCGGATGTTCATGCCGATAAAAATCGTAACACGACTGTCGGGGTAGCCGCGACCTACACTTAGGAGCGCACCCCGTCCCCCTGCTTTCCCCGAACTTGCGCCCCTACCCCATCGCCTCTGCCCATGCGCCGACTGCTGCTCTGCCTCCTCCTGCTCGCCCCCGCCGCCCGCGCCGACGAGGGCCTCTGGCTGCCCAACCTGCTCAACGAACTGCTGATGAACCGCATGCAGGCGCAGGGGCTGCGCCTGACGGCCGAAGACATCTACGCCGTCAACCGGTCGAGCTTGAAGGACGCCGTGGCGCAGTTCGGCAGCGGCTGCACCGGCGAGGTGATCTCGCCCGAGGGGCTGCTGCTCACCAACCACCACTGCGGCTACGGGCGCATCTTGTCGCACAGCACCGTCGAGCAAGATTACCTCACCGACGGCTTCTGGGCGGCGAGCCGCGCCGACGAGCTGCCCAACCCCGGCCTGACGGTGACGTTCATCGTGCGCATCGAAGAGGTGACCGCGCGGGTGCTGGCCGAGGTTAAGCCCAACATGGGCGAGGGCGAGCGGGAGAAGGCCATTGAGGGGGCTTCGAAGGCGCTGGCGCAGGCCGCCCGGCGGGGCACGCACTACGGCGCGTTCGTGCGGCCGTTCTACGCCGGCAACGAGTTCTACCTGTTCGTCACCGAAGAGTTTCAGGACGTGCGGCTGGTGGGTGCGCCGCCGTCGGCGGTGGGTAAGTACGGCGGCGAGACCGACAACTGGGTCTGGCCCCGCCACACGGGCGACTTCTCGCTGTTCCGTATCTACGCCGGCCCCGACAACCGCCCCGCGCCCTACTCGCCCGACAACCGCCCCTACCGCCCGCGCTACCACCTGCCCGTGTCGCTGCGGGGCGTGCAGCCCGGCGACTTTACGATGGTGATGGGCTTCCCCGGCCGGACGCAGCAGTACCTCACCTCTTGGGCCGTCGAGCAACTGGTCCGCGACCTGAACCCGCCCAAGGTGCGGCTGCGGGGCGAGCGGCTACGCATCATGGCCGAGGGCATGGCCGCCAACGACACCGTGCGGCTGGCCTACGCCGGGCGGCACGCGGGCGTGGCGAACTACTGGAAGAAGTGGCACGGCGAGACCGAGGGGCTGCTGGCGAACCGAGCCGTAGCACGTAAGCGGGATCAGGAGGCCGAGTTTACCGAATGGGTCGCGGCCGACTCGGGCCGGCAGGCGCGCTATGGCAACCTGCTGCCCACCTTCCGGGAGGCATACGCGTCGATGGAGGGCGTGGCGCTGGGGCTCGAATACTTCCGCGAGGCGGTGCTGGCCTCACAACTGCTGAGCTACGCCAATCAGTTCGAGGCCTACGCCGTCGACGCCCGCCCGCCCGACAGCAAGGAGGACAAAAAAGCCGCGAAGGAGCGACGCGAGGCGGCCGAAGAGAAGATCAAAGAACTCACCGAGCGTCATTTCGGGCACTTCGACGCAACCATCGAGCGGCGGACGCTGGCGGCCGTGCTGCGGGCCTACCACCACGACCTGCCCCCTCACCTGCAACCGCTCGAACTGCGGACGCTGGTCGAAAAGCACGAGCGCGACTTCGAGGCGGCGGCAGCGGCGGTGTTCCAAGAGTCGCGGCTAGCCTCGCCCGAGGGGGTGGCGCGCCTGCTGAAGCGTCCGTACAAGAAGCAACTTCTGCTGTTGCGCAACGACCCGGCTTATCAGCTAGCGCGGGGCTTCGTGCGGACCTACCGCGAGCGCATCCTCCCTATCTACCTGCAAGCCAACGAGCGGCTGGTTCCCGCCTCGCGCCACTATGTGGCCGGTCTGCGCGAAATGTACGCCGACAGCCTCCTCTTCCCCGACGCCAACCTGACGCTGCGCCTCAGCTACGGCCAGGTGCGCGGCTACGCCCCACGCGACGGCATCTACTATCAGCATCAGACCACGCTGGCGGGGGCCGTGGCGAAGCAAGACTCTACCACCGATGATTTCCGGGTGCCCGACCGCCTCGATTCGCTCTTCCTAGCAAAAGACTACGGCCGCTACGGCGCGGGCGACACGCTGCCGGTCGCGTTCATCGCCACCAACCACACCACGGGCGGCAACTCGGGCAGCCCGGTGCTGAACGCCGACGGCCACCTGGTGGGCCTCAACTTCGACCGCGTCTGGGAGGGGACGATGAGCGACGTGCTGTTCGACCCGGCGCGCTGCCGCAACATTTCGGTCGACGTCCGCTACGTCCTCTTCCTCATCGACAAGTTCGCAGGGGCCGGCCACCTGGTCGAGGAGATGACGCTGGTGGAGTGAGGCGGTACGTAGCCAATGTTCAGACGCCGTTGCCTTCGTCGGCGAGGCGCTGCCGGGCGGCCTGTACGTCGCTGAGGTCTACACCGGCGAAGGTGGCAATCTCCGCATCGGACAGCTTGCGCGCCCGCAGCATCCGCCCGATGGCTTCTTCACGTGTTTGCCGAGCCACCCGCTCGCTGACCTCCTTCTCTACCCGCTCGCTGACCTCCTTCTCTACCCGCTCGCCGACCTCCTTCTCTACCCGCTCGCTGACCTCCTTCTCTACCTTCCGGCGCGCGGCTTCCTCCATCGCCATGCGGTCCGAGATGTCGCCGGCCACCCTGATCTCCAGGAGCATCCGCTCTTCGGGCGTCAGGTTGGCCGTCTTCAAAGTCTCTAGTGCTTCGGCGATCCAGCCCTCCTGCATGAACTGGGGAAGCGGACGCTTGGGTCTGGTCTCGTGGGTCGTCTTCATGGTGTAGAGTAGCTTGTCCAAGTCGGTTTCTACCTCCGCTAACGCCTTGTCGTACTTGGCCAGTTCAACCACCACGTGCGTGATCTGATCGTCGACAACCTCGCCCCGCTGGTTCTTGAGCGTGACGATCTGATGATAAAGGTCCGTAGGATAGGTGCGCTCGGCCAGCAGCGAAATCACGTAGATCGGCGTCAGGTCGTCGAAGTGGTAGCTACCCCGCTGCACCAGCGTATTGAAGCGGTGGAAAGCGTAAAACTTCGCCCGCTGAATGAAGTGCGGCGAGGCCGAGAGCTGCATCTCGACGATGAAGGTGCGCCCCCGCTCGTCTTCACAGATCATGTCGAACAGGCCGCCGCGCCCCGCCTTGGTCAGGCCACTGACCTCGTTGTTGAGAAAACGCACGTGCCGGATGGGCGTCTGCGCCGTGATGAGGGCTTGCAGTGCCCGTCGTAAAAAAGTTGTCTGCTGCCGGTTGCCGAAGGTCGTCTTGAAACCATAGTCGGACAACATCGATATGTAGCGTCGCTCCACCCGGCAAAGTAACTAATCGAGCGTAGCGGTACTGCCACCGGCGGGCGGGACAGATCAGTTGCTTCGGCGCTTGCGGCGCTTGCCCTTGCGGCCGCTCGAAGGCAATTCGCTGCGGTTGTCGCGGTTGTCGCGGATGGGCTGCCCGTCGAAGAGGCTCTCGGCACGCACCCGTTCGAGGGGGATGTGCAGGCGGCCCTCCGAGAGCGTCCGTAGCTGGTCGACGATCACCGCGTCGTCCACGCCGCCCTTGTTCCAGATCGTGTAGTAGTTCTTCATCATCCGGCCGATGAAGATCGTGGCCGACTCCTGCGCCTCGGCGTCTTCCATGCGGGCGGCCTCCTCGATGAGCAGCTCCACATTGCGGCCGTAGTGGCGGTAGCGCACCTCGCCGGTTGAGTAGGCCACCGGCTCGGGCTTCTTGTTGAGCATCTCCGGCTCGGGCGGCGGGAAGGGCCCGTCCAGCTCGATGTCGAACTCGGCCATGATGTAGAGGTCGTCCCAGAGCTTCTGCTGGTAGTCCTGCGCGTTGGCGTAGTTGGGGTTGAGCTGCCGCATCAGCTTGATGAGCACGTGCGCCATCTCGGTGCGTTCCTCGGGGTCTTCGATGGTCTTCAGGTGGCCCACCATCCGTTGGATGTTGCGGCCGTACTCCTTCAGGATGATGTCGACGTCCTGCGAATTATAGTTGAACGGGGTTACTTTTTCCATATGCTTGAATGATCAGACGCAAAGTTAGTTGGTACTGCTTCGACGGCCCCGTGCCGGCGGTTACCGGTCGAACCAACTGCGGCGGCGGCTCAGCTTCAGGTCCTGCAAGATCGAGGCCTTCACGTTGATGTCGAACGTGTAGCTCTGCCGGGGCCCGAACGGAATCCAGTCGAAGCTCATCTGCCAGCAGTGCAAGTCGCGGAAGATGTTGAGCGTAGTGAAGCCGAAGTCGTCCGCCTCGAAGTCGTAGGCCGACGTGAAGCCCACCTTCCACTTGTCGGTCACGGCCACGTCGCCGCTGAACGAGAGCGTCTGGTTGACCGTCGGGTCGAAGAAGCCGATCCGGGCGTAGCTCACGTTGTAGCTCACGCGCAGGTTCCAGGGGATGCTGAAGTCAACGTAAAGGTCGGGGTTCTGTTCGATGCGCGCCTGCTCGGGGTTGTCCACGCGGTCGGTGCGCGCCTGCACGGTCCGGCGCTCCTCGGGCGTGCGGCTGAGCGTCTTGGGGTTGAGGCTGGTGCTGACGGCCACCGTGAAGCGCGAGAGCTGCCCGAGGCCCCGCCCGGCGTTCCAGGCGTACTCGTCGACGCGCCGCTGGCGGGTCACGGTACGCGGGCCGCCGTCGCGCAGTCCGGTCGAATCCACCGCCAGCACGCGGTAGTTGTACGGGTCGACGGTGGC
>JBARYS010000174.1:0-3002 GCA_049648155.1 Catalinimonas sp.
GGCAAACGTCAGAGTGGCCTCCTGGAAGCTGTTGCGACCAAAGCGCTCGTTCTGAAACAGCAGGTAGCCCGGCGAAAAGCTCTCCGCCACCCGCACGGCGATACCATATTCTCGGATCAGTTGCTCACTCTGCGACGACACCCGGTTGGCGGAGTAAATCACCTCGCCGGTGGTCAGGTTGTTCATTTGCCACACGTCGTGCAGCCCGAAGTCGGAGCACACCGCCCGCTGCGCGGGGTTCCCCTTGCGGATAAAGGGCTTCGGGAGAATGGAGTAGCCGATAAAGTTCTCCTCGCCGTCGGCGTCGGCAATCGAATCGTAGATCAGCGTAAACCGGCCGCCCACTTCGTCGTTGAGCACGTCCACCTCCAGGTAGGTCAGGCCTTCCGGGACGCCGTCGGTGCGTATTCGCCGTACGACGGCCTCGCCGCGCACCTGCCCGATGGGCGTCGGCCGCGAGAAGCCCCCCAGCAGAGAGTCCGTGAAGATGCCGGTCGAGACGATCGTATCGCCGGGCTGGAAGTTGTAGGTAGCCGTTGCGGGGTTGTACCCCACCAGCGAGTGCAGCGAGAGGTTGAAGTCCCCCTCCCGCACCTTACGGGGATTTACCACCCGTACACCGATGGGCGAGCTTCCTCCTTCGTAGTTGAGTTCGCGTACGGACTGTTCGGGCGCGTTGAGAATCCGGGCCTCTTCGCCCCGCGCCAGGTCGAGCACGTTACCGCTGTTGCCGACGCCGAACTGGCGCGTTACGGGCAGCCCATCGTCGTACTCGGAGCGTAGTACCAGCCCGCCCTCTTCAAACTCGGTTTTGTGGGGGATGGCCGTGTAGATGCGCACGTTCTTGCGCCCTTCCAAATAAGGCGTACGGTTCAACGGGTCGGTGTTGGTCGCGTAGGCGATGACCGTGTAATAGTAGCGCCGGTAGTTGACCAGTTGCGACTCGTTGGTGGCGAACAGGTCCTGCGTGATGCGCAGCGAGCGGACGAGGCCATTGTCGGCACCCGTGACCTTCAGGCGGGGCACCTCGTCCGACACCGTCGGGTCGAACTCGAAGTTGATGATCTGCGCGATGCCGTCGCGGATGTCGGCTTGCAGCACGAGCCGAGCGGCGTCGGGATCACCCACCTCACTCGGCGACACGGTGTTGTCGCGCAGTTGGTAGACCAGGTACCCTTGGAAGCGGTAGAACGGGTCGGCCGCGCCGACGCCGTTGAGGGCGTTGTCGAACTCCTCGTACTCCTCAGTCGAAACTTGCGGCGAACCGAACGAAACCGAGAAAGTGTCGGGCACAATGTTGATCACCAGCGCTTGGTCGTACTCGGCAATTTCCAGGTCGGGAGCGTTGGGACCGTCGAGGAACTCGAAGTTGCGGTCGAAGAGGCGCTGCGCCTGGTCGTCGGCGGCCAGCAGGGTGTTGAACGACCCCGTGGCCCCGCCCCCGTTGGCGCGCGCCCAGATCACCCCGATGGTGATGCGGTTGGTCGCGCCCGGTGCCAGCGTGAAGGGCCCCGCCGATTGCAGAAAGCGACGGTCGGCCGGCACGTTCTGGCTGGCACCCCGGTTCACGAAGTTCTCGTCCCAGCGATAGTTCAAGCTTGGATCCGTGACGGGAGCTTGGCAATTACCCCCCAAGCCCCAGCCGGTAGCCAAATCCGACTCACCGGGGAACATGAAGGCGGCGCTGGGCAGGGCTTCGTCTTGCGTGAGACCGGCGATGCCGTCGTAAGTGATGCGCGCGCCGTTTTTCCAGAGGCTCCGCAGGTAATTGTAGTAGTGCGTGAGGTTTTCAGGGTTGCCGTTGACCGGATCCCGGTTGTTGTTGTAGTAGACGAAGTTAGACATGATGATCAGCTCGCGCTCGTCGTCGTCGTCCAGGTCGATCAGGCCGTCGCCGTCGTTGTCGATGCCGTCGGTTCCTTCGTCAACCAAGCAGTCGCGGTCGTTGTCGATGCCGTCGTTCAGGTCGGCCACCGGCCCCTCAAAGAAGTCCACGCCCACTGACGGGGGGTTCTCGCCGTAGCCCCGAATCCCTTCGTCGAAGTCGTCACCGTTGTAGCAGATACCCAACCCGCGCCCCACGTCACAGCCCACGAAGTCGTCGTCGAAGTTGCCCAGGTCGGGGTCTACCCACTGCCCCATGTACGTGTCGACGATCGTCTTCGAGCCTTTGTTGGTGAGCGTCTGCTCGTAGAAAGTCATGAAGTCGACGTAGTCGTTGGTCGAGTACGCGAAGGCTTCCACCTTCAGTTCCAGCCCGATGGGTTCGCCGCCGGTGCCTTCGCCGAGGTTCTTAGCGTTACCCGCGTCGTTCATCACCCACCAGATCGACTCGTCGCCACGGATGCGCGGGTAGTCGCCCAGCGCCGGCGTATAGGCCCCGTCGCCGTTGACGTCGACGAAGGGGGCCAGGCTGCGGTTGAGGTGTTGCTGCCAGACGGGGTCGTTGAGGTTTTCGTTGAACTCTTCGAGTACGAAGATGTTGCCCCGCCCCGGCCAGTACTTGATCTCGTTGGGAATGGCGTCTTCCTCGACGGTGCCGTCGGAGCTACTGTTAACCAGGTTGATGTAATCTTCGATCTGCGAGGCACGCACCTTGAAGTGTCGGTTCCACACGCGGCAGGTGTCGTCGCCGGTTTCGCCGTCCGAGTTGATCGGGCCGGGCCAGTAGCTGACCTGCCCGAACTGCCGGTACGTCTGCGCGGTCACCAGCTCGGTGCCGGTACCCTGCTCGCGCCCCCCGATCCAGACGGCCCCCGCAAACAGCGCGTGCTTCTTGGGTTGGTTCGGGTCGTCCTGCTTGGGCACTTCGTAACGCGGCGCGTCGACCGTATTCCACCACATGTCGCCGGCGTTCAGCACTTGCGCACGCACGCGGTTGATGTCGAGCTGGGCCTGCGAGGTGCTGGCGTTCGGATCACAGTCGCCGGCGGTGATGCGCCCGCCCGACGGCGGGGTCGCGCTACGGCCCGTACTGTCGATGACCTCACGTGCTTCCGTCA
>JBARYS010000175.1:0-3719 GCA_049648155.1 Catalinimonas sp.
AACGAGTGCCGGGCCGAGTAGGTGGTGACGTTCTTAGCGATACCGCAGGCGGCGGCTACGCGCTTCATGTGCGAGTTCGTTTGCTTGATGATGTCCCTCGTACGGGCGAGTTCGGCTTCAGCCGTCAGGTCCGGCGTAAGCAGCCCGAACACGTAGGCGTCGGGGAGTCGTGGCGTGACGCCCCACCGTTCGATAATCTCACGCGCCTCGTCCGTCAGGGCGGCAGTGATCGACTGCGGGCCGGTACGGTGGGTGCGCTCGGTTTTGGCCCTTACGAAAGTCACGGCGTCCTCTTCAACGTTGCCCCACCGTAGACGGCAGATGTCTTTGAAGTTGATGCCGCCCGTCAGGTACGAGAACTTCCACAAATCCACGGCGCGGGCTTCCCGCTCGTTGCGCGGCTCGTACCGAAAAATGCGTCCGATCTCTTCGACGGTCAGGGCTTTCTTGACGCTGCGACCGGCCGGGGGCTGGTACTTTCGCTTCCCGAACGGGTAGCGTTCGGCAGGCACATCGCCTTCGGCAATCGCTTCGTTAAACGCAGTCCGTAGGCACCGTGTGTACATGCTTACCGTGGTGGGCGACCTGCCAGCGTCGAGCATCCACCGTTCGTAGCTATGCAGCCAGTCGGCCGTTACCGACTCGAAGGGCAGCCCACGGTATCGGCTGCGCCCCGCCGTGGACATCGCGTAGGTACGCAGCGACTTTGCCGCCGTACGGTAGCCGGTGGCTGTGCCCGCGCGTCCCTCTTCGGAGAACCGTGCGGCGATACGTTCGAGCGTGCCGAGTGCGTCGGCCCCGTCGTAGGCGTTGAATAGTTTTCGCTCGAAGCTCTCGAAGGTGAACGCGGGCAGCAGGTCGGCGGCGGCACGGGCCTTGACTTCCAGGGCATGAAAGTCGGCGGCAGTTTGCTTCCACGGCTTGCGCGGCTTCGCGCCCGTCACGCGGCCGTAGTCGGCTTCGGTCAGGGTCCAGGCCGTCGGGTAGTACCGTTGCTTCCGGTCGTAGGTTGCCCGCAGCTTGACCGGAAAAGTGCCGTCCTTTAGTGCCCGGCGGGTGTCGAGCACGACGGCAAAGGTGGGTGTTCTCATGTCCTTCGCGTTTGTATGCAAGGTAAAGCATTTGCATACAATTTGCATACATTCCCGCGAAATAGTGAGAAGTAGCGCGAAGGGCAGATAAGCAGGATGTGGGCTTAGAGGCTATTAGAGGACATTCGGGTAGCACCGCGAAGTAGCGATAACGTAAACGGTTGTGCCTTCTAAGCAGTAGGTTCCAGGTTCGAGCCCTGGCGGGGTCGCGAAGAACGCCCTTTACAATACGTGGAGGGCGTTTTTTTTGCCTGAGACGAGGCCACGCCGGCACAACAGCTACCCGAACCGTTGGGGCCGCACGGTAGCGACCCGGAAGCACCCACCCTTCGCCGGAGGGAGATCAGCCCGTAACAGTTGTGCGCTAAGGTATGCGAAGTTTGCGGTGCGCGTCCGGCACCTTCCGGCGGCCCTCACCGAAGCACAAGCATCATGTACGACCTTCTCAATCCCTACGTGGGCGACCTGCCCAACTACCTGCAGGCGCTGATCTACCTGGCCGTCACCGTGGCGGGCAGCTTCGCGGTGGGGCTGCTGCTCCGCTTCGTCGTCTTTCGGGGCGTGCGCTACTGGGAGAAACAGAACAACTTCGTGCTGTTCGAATCGGTGCTCAAGCACCTGCGGGCGCCGCTCGGGTGGTTCATTCCGCTGCTGATTCTCTTCGTGGTGCTGCCCTCCACGCCGCTCGACGACCTGATCGGCGACTTGGGCTACTACCGGCTGTTCAAGTTCGAAGAGGTGCTCATGCTGATCGCGCTGGGCTGGACGCTGCTGGAGGTGCTCAACGTGGCGCAAGACGTGGTCTACGACCAGTACACCCTCCAGTCTGACAACAACCTCTCGGCCCGCAAGGTCCGCACCCAGATGCAGTACATCCGCAAGCTGGCGGGCGTGGCCGTGGTGGTGGTGGTGGTTGGGCTGATCCTGATGAGCTTCGAGCGCGTGCGACAGTTCGGGGCGGGGCTGCTCACCTCGGCAGGCGTGGCGGGCATCATCGTGGGCTTCGCCGCGCAGCGCTCCATCGCCAACCTGCTGGCCGGCTTCCAGATCGCCTTCACGCAGCCCATCCGCATCGACGACGTGGTGATCGCCGAGGGCGAGTGGGGGCGCATCGAGGAGATTACGCTCACCTACGTGGTGGTGCGCATTTGGGACAAGCGGCGGCTGATCTTGCCGATCACCTACTTCATCGAGAAGCCCTTTCAGAACTGGACGCGCGTCTCGGCCGACATCCTCGGAACGATCTTTCTCTACGTCGACTACACGATCCCCATCGAGGCGCTGCGTAAGGAGCTCGACCGGCTGCTGGACGACAGCAAGCTCTGGGACGGCGAGGTGGGCATCATCCAGGTAACCAACACCACCGAGCGGACCGTCGAGCTGCGGCTGCTGGTGAGCGCACGCACGTCGTCCGACGCCTGGGACCTGCGCTGCTTCCTGCGCGAGAACATGATCGGCTTCGTGCAGCGCGAGTACCCCGAGAGCTTGCCCCGCACCCGCGCGGAGCTGTCGCAAGACCAGCCGCCCCGCCGCCGCCAGGGCGAGCACGCCCAGGCCGAGCACGTCAGCCCCGGGGCGGAGGAAGAGCACAAGCGCGACGGGGATCGGTAGCGACCACGCCTACGTTAGACATCATGTCCGCCGCTGCGCCACGATGATATACTACGCCATCAGCACCTGCATGGAGGCGCCGCCCGTGAGCATATCGGCCCAATGTCGCGGTCCAAATTTTTGGGATTGGTGCATGTCCGAAAGTAGATGTACGACCCGCAGCTTGTCTGCCGTAAAAAGATGGACCGAGTTCTTCTTGCAGAAAAGTCGTAGGTGCGTCTTGTCGAGGATGCCTTGTTCGGCGTAGGCAAAGTCGCTCTTCAGCAAGAGTTGATAGAGCACCCAGTAAGACTTGATGTTCGGCAAACTGGTGATCCAGACCCCTCCGGGCTTAAGATACGTGGCAACCTGATCGACTACCGCCCACGGATCAACCAAATGTTCGAGCACGTCGCCACACAGTACCACGTCGAAATGATTGGTAGGCAGGTCCAGCGTCATCGTCTCGACATTTCCCAAAATCATGCGGTCAATGACGGGGTGATCTTGATTCGTTCCGGGCAGTTCCATCACCTCCACCCCCACCACCTCGCCAGCCATCCTGCAGCAGGTTGACGTAAAGGGAGTGCTCGGGGCGGCGCATCAGCGCAAACACCAACACGGTAAAGCCCCACCCGCAGCAGGTAAGGCACCGTCACGAACGGCAGCACGTAGTTGGTCAGTTGCAGGACTGAGAGGAAGGCCAGGTTTTGCAGGAGCCGCCGGTGCCGCTCGGCGCTGAGCTTCGTTCGCAACCCTTTAAACCAGTTGGGCATCCCTTTTTCGTGCGGGCGCACCGTGCGGTAATCTCATGAGGGGGCAAAGGTGCGCTTTGGGGGAGTTCTCGCCGGACGACGCGCCCGCCCCTACCGCACCACCAACCTGCGCACCCACCGCCCGCGCGCCGCCTCGACGGCGACCGTGTAGACACCCACCGGGAGGTGTGCCACGCTGAACCGGCCGTGGGCGTAGTCGACCGGCACCGGGCGGCCCAACAGGTCGTGCAGGGTGACGTCGGCCGAGGTGACGCCGGCGGGC
>JBARYS010000176.1:0-7573 GCA_049648155.1 Catalinimonas sp.
CATGTACATCTGACCCTTGTCGTCGCAGGCCCCACGGGCGTAGATGCGGCCGTCGCGCACCTCCGGCTCGAAGGGCGGCGAGGTCCAGAGGTCGAGCGGGTCGGGCGGCTGCACGTCGTAGTGGCCGTAGACCAGCACGGTGGGCTTGGCCACGTCCACGATCTTCTCGCCGTAGACGATGGGGTAGCCGTCGGTCTCGACCAGCTCGACGGCGTCGGCGCCGGCGGCCTCCAGTTGCTCTTTGATGAAGTCGGCGGCGCGGCGCACGTCGTCCTCGTACTTCGAGTCGGCCGAGATCGAGGGGATGCGCAAAAGGTCTTTCAACTCGCCGAGGAAGCGCTTCTTGTGGTCTTCGACGTAGGCTTTGATGGTGCCGTGCAGATCGGTGGTCATGGTTTAGGTATTTGATTGCCGGGTTGCCGGCCGGGCCGGGTGCTTTCGGTTACTCATGCAGCCCGGAAGTCTGGTGGCTTAGGGTAGGCCGGCCGGGGGGCTGAAGAGGAGTACGTAGGTGTACGTGTAAACCTATCAACGGGTCACCGTAATAACCAATCGGTCCCGACGCATCCAACAACCAGAGAGGTCCGGCCCAGCCGCCAACCCAACAACCCGGTAATTAAACAACCAAACCATGAAAACCGCCCGCATCACGGGGGTCGGTCACTACGTCCCCGCGCGGGTGGTGACCAACGCCGAGCTCGAAGCGCAACTCAACACCAGCGACACGTGGATCCGCGAGCGGACAGGTATTCAGGAGCGGCGCTTCTTCAAACCGGGCGAGGACACGGTGGCCAACATGGCGGCACGGGCGGCGCGGCAGGCCATCGAACGGGCCGGGCGGCAGGTCGAAGACGTCGACTTCATCGTGTTCGCCACCATCACACCCGATTATTACTTTCCCGGCTCGGGCGTGCTGCTGCAACGCGAGCTGGGGCTGGGAACGATCGGTGCGCTCGACGTCCGCAATCAGTGCACGGGCTTCCTCTACGCGCTCTCCATCGCGCAGCAGTACGTCCGCACGGGCGTCTATCGAAACGTGCTGGTCGTCGGGGCCGAGATACAGTCGTCGGTGCTCGACCTGACGCCCCGGGGCCGGGCGGTGTCGGTGATCTTCGGCGACGGCGCGGGGGCCGCCCTAGTCAGCGCCGACGATACGCCCGACCGGGGCCTGCTCTCCGTCCACCTGCACGCCGACGGCACCCACGCCGAGGAGTTAGCCGTGCTCGACCCCGGCAGCAGCCGCCCGCAGCGGCGCTACGAAACGTTCGACACCTACGAGGGCACCTACACCCACATGAACGGCAACATGGTGTTCAAACACGCCGTGCAGCGCTTCTCGGAGGTAATCGAAGAGGCCCTGCAAGCCAACGGCTACACCCGCGATCAGATCGACCTGCTGGTGCCCCACCAGGCCAACCTGCGCATCACCAAGTACCTGCAAGAGCGCATAGGTTTGCACGACGACCAGGTGTTCAGCAACATCCACAAGTACGGTAACACCACCGCCGCCTCCATCCCCATCGCCCTGAGCGAGGCGTGGGCCGAGGGCCGCCTGCCCGACGGCGCCTGCGTCTGCCTGGCTGCGTTCGGCAGCGGCTTTACGTGGGGATCGGCGCTGCTGCGCTGGTGAGTTTGGTTGGTCTTCTGGTAGGCTGATATTTGGGTTGTTGCGCAACTGCAACCGAGCCGCCGCCGGGGCGAGTGATGACCGTAAATTATGACTTTCTCCAAGTCAGCGTCAGCGCGCGCGAGACCTGATCCTAACCAAAAAACCAGGCGACTAAAAAAAACAAACACCCTACCTTCGTTGCGATGAAAAACTTTGTGGAAGAGCTCCGCTGGCGGGGGCTGGTGCAGGACCTGACGCCGGGCACCGAGGACTTTTTGATGCAGGGGCCGACCGTGGGTTACGTCGGCTTCGACCCGACGGCCGTCTCGCTGCACGTCGGCAACCTGGTGCCCATCATGCTGCTGAAGCACTTTCAGTTGGCGGGGCACCGGCCGGTGGCGCTGGTCGGTGGGGCTACGGGCATGGTCGGCGACCCCTCGGGAAAATCGGCCGAGCGTAACCTGCTGGACGAGGCGACGCTGCGGCGCAACCAGGAGGGCGTGGCCCAGCAACTGCGGACGTTTCTGGACTTTGAGGGCGAGCGGGCCGCGCGCGTGGTCAACAACTACGACTGGTTTCGCGACGTCGGGTTCCTGACTTTTTTGCGTGACGTGGGCAAGCACCTCTCGGTCAACTACATGATCGCTAAGGACTCTGTCAAAAAGCGGCTGGAGGGGGGCATCTCGTTCACCGAGTTCTCCTATCAGCTTTTGCAGGGCTACGACTTTTATCACCTCTACCGCGAGCTGGGCTGCCGCGTGCAGATGGGCGGCTCCGACCAGTGGGGCAACATCACGACCGGCACCGAGCTGATCCGCCGGATGCGGGCGGCCGAGGCGGGCGGCGCGGAAGACGCCGAGGGCACGAGCGGCGCGTACGCCCTGGTGGCCCCGCTGCTCACCAAGGCCGACGGCTCGAAGTTCGGCAAGTCGGAGGCGGGCAACGTCTGGCTCGACCCCACCATGACCTCGCCGTATCAGTTCTATCAGTTCTGGCTGAAGGCCACCGACGAAGACGCCCCCCGCCTGATGCGCGTCTTCTCCCTACGCGACCGCAGCGAGATCGAAAGCCTGGAGGCAGCGCACGCCGAGGCACCGGGCCGGCGTGCGCTGCAGCGGGCGCTGGCCGAAGAGATGACCGCCCGCGTGCACTCGGCCGAGGCGCTGTTGCAGGTGCAGGAGGCGTCGCAGATCCTGTTCGGGCGGGGCACCACCGACGCGCTGCGGCGCATGGACGAGCAGACGCTGCTGGAAGTGATGGAGGGCGTGCCGCAGGTAGCAGTGCCGCGCGCGGCGATCACCGAAGCGACCGACCTGTTAGAGCTGCTCTCGACCGGCACCGGGCAGCAAATCTTCAAGTCGAAGGGCGAGGCCCGGCGGATGATCAGCGGCGGCGGTGTCCGCGTAAATCAGGAGAAGATCACACCCGACACCGACCCGGCGACGTTCGAACTGCTGCGCGACCGCTACCTGTGGGTGCAGCGGGGGAAGAAGAACCACTTTTTGGTGCGTACGCTCGACTGAGGCACTACCCGACCACGACCGGCTGCCCTCCCATGAGTTTGGCGAGCTTATCGAGCGAGAGGGGCTTAGTCAGGAAGTGCGCGACCAGCGGGTTGGCAACGGCCCGTTGCCGGTCGCCGTTGTCGATCGAAGAGCTCAGCATGACGATCCGGCACCGCTCGCGCACGGCGGTCCCGAACTGTTGGGCGAACGCTTCTAAAAATTCAAAGCCGTTCATCTGCGGCATGTTGATGTCGAGGAAGATCCACTCCGGCAGGTTCTCGGGGGCCCCCTGACTGAATTCCAAGTATTTCAACCCTTCGTAGGCCGACTGTACGGTGTATACATTGTCGATTAGCTGAGTACGTTCCACCAGTTTTCGGTTAACGAAGTTGTCGATTTCGTTGTCGTCGATGAGCAGAACAGAAGAGTAAGTACACATAGAAGGGATTAGCACAGTTAGGCCCACGCAGATGCAATAGCCTCGAAGGTACGCGGGCGAAAATGGCGGTTCAGGCACAACCAGCACCTTTTCTAACGTCCGCAACGCGAGTAAGCATAACGACGAACGGCGCGTCCGGCTGATCCTTACGTTCGAGCGAAGAGGGCCTTCGTCGATGAAAAGTGCGCGATTTGAGAAAAGCAGCAGCAGGCAGTGCGCCGTCCTACGCACAGAGCCGACGCATAAAGCAGAGATTCTTACACGCGGCGGCGATGGTACGATCCTCTTGTGCTCCTCCGACAGACGCAGCGACTACTTCGGCTTCTTCGCGGCGCGCTTTCCGGTTATGCGGCGGAAAGCCCGCATGTACGCTTCGCCGTCGAGCAGCGCGGAGTCGTTGCGTGCTTGTGCCAGGAAGAACAGCCCCACCAGCGCCAGCACGAAGTTGGCCGTCCACGTGCCCACCGGCACCTGCACGAGCCCCTCGACGGCCCACTTGTTGCCCATGATCGAGAGCACGTAGAGGATGATGAAAAACAGGATCGAGATGAGCACCGGCATGCCCAGCCCTCCCTTCTTGACGATGGCCCCCAGGGGCGCGCCGATCAGGAAGAGCACGAAGCAGGAGATCGCCTGCGTGAAGCGCTTGTGGCCCTCCACGCGGTAGACGTTGATGTCGCGGCGGTAGCTCTTGGCGCGGTCGCGGTAGCTCTGCGTGAAGGTGCGGATGCTACGCGCCTGGTTGACGGCCCGCTGGTAAGCGTCGTCGAACTGATCGGCCGTGCGCCGCTCCGACAGCGAATCGAACCGCACCAGCGCTTCGTCCGACGTGGCGAGCGAGTCGAACGCCTGTTGCTTCAGGTTGTAAGTGTAGTAGGAGCGGACGTTGACATCAACGTTCTCGATGATGCGCACCAACGCTTGCCGCATGGAGTCGACATCGACGGCCAGTTCGGGCACGGTGCGCATCAGTTTGTTGCCGGCAAAAAGCCCCTCGTCGGTGCGACTCATCTCGAACGAGGCCAGGCTGAAGACCATCTTGTTGCGGGCGAACACGTTGCGCACGTAGTCTTCGTTGGGCCGGCGGCGGTTGCCGGACATCTCCGAGTAGCTGTTGCCGTTGAAGAGCTCCAGCACCAGGTACCGGTCGCCCAGGATGTTGTACATCTGCCCCGAGTCGGCCAGTACCACGTCGGTGTTGCCCCGCCCGTTGGTGTGGTCGTAGATGATCACGTCGCGCACGCCGCTTCCGTCGGGCATCTTCTCGTTGACCTTGATGCGGTAATTCGGGATCTTATCGTAGAAAACGCCCTCTTTTAAGTCGAACGACGGCTTCTTCTGCTTGATGTCGAACAGCAGGCTGTAGGCCTTCAGGTTCGAGTAAGGCAGCACCTTATTGTTGAAGAAGAAATTGCCCACCGTGAGCAGCGCCACGAAGATGCCCACCGGCCGCAGCACCCGCAACAGCGAGATGCCCGCGCTCTTGATGGCGCTCAGCTCGCGGTGTTCGCCCAGGCTGCCGAAGGTCATCAGCGACGAGAGCAGCACGGCCAGCGGTAGGGCCGTCGGCGCGATGCTGAGCGAAAAGTAAAATACCAGCTTGGCGACGGTCAGCACGCCCAGCCCCTTTCCGACCAGGTGATCCAGGTAACGGATGATGAAGTTGGTCAGCAGAATAAACTCCACCACGGCGAACGTCAGCAGGAACGGACCGAAAAAAGAGCGGAGAATGAGTCGGTCGATCTTCTTCATGCGGTAGGGTAGCGACGGCGTACGGTCCCGCAAAAATGCGGCCGGATGCTACGCCGCAAGCGAGGCGCGCAGCTCTTCGATCAGGTTGTCCCAGAGCGTGGCCACCTCCTCTTCGTCGCCGGTCGAGGTCTCGTCGACCACCCGCAGGTAGGTCTCCTGCGTGATGGCGTTGGTTTCGACGGTGAACTCCAGCAAGGCGAGCTTTCCGCCCTCCTGCTCGAATTCAAACCGAACGTATTTAAAGGGACGGCGCGCCACCAGCCGTGCCGGGTACGCCTGCTGCTGCCAGTAGAACGTGTACTGGCGCTCCTGCTCGGGGTCAATCTCCACTTTATCGGCAAACCAGCGGCTCAGGCCGTAGTCGGCAATCAGGAAGGGATAAAGCGCCTTAGGCTCTCCCTCCATCTCAAATTCACGCTCGAAGCGCAACTGCGTTGTGTTCTCCATCCACCAGGAATTTCCTCGATTGAAAACGGAGGCGCAAGGTACAAAAATCCGGCCGATCTTTAGCGGGGAATGACAACTTATTGCTACCTTTGCGGGACCATTCGGCGAGGTAGCTCAGCTGGTTAGAGCGCACGACTCATAATCGTGAGGTCACGAGTTCGATCCTCGTTCTCGCTACAAAAAACGCCCTCTACATCACGTAGGGGGCGTTTTTGCGTGCGCATGTGCCTGCCCGAGATTCAGCTTGTGTGTAGGATAAAGTCGTGGGGGGCTGCGCTGGTGCACCTCCACAAGAGGTCTAGCGGGGCGGCCCCCGCGACTCATGCAGGCGGCCTGCAAGACGTTCTTCTGGTGCTTGAGCAGCGCCCGGTCCTAGCAATGCACCATTTCGATCAAATTGACAAGTCAACCTGATCTGGTCGACCTATTTCAGGCGTGGACAAGGAGCACCTCGCGGCGCAAGGTTGCATGGTGGCGTGATTTGGGGTAAAGTGCCGGCCGACGCGGCGCTTACGGGGGATTTCCTTACTTTGGTGCAGGTTTCACCGGGCTGCTTCCGGCGGTCCATAACTCCTCCGCTCGCTTTGATACGCCTCCTCCCCTACGGGCTGCTGATCGCCTGCCTCGCTGCCTCCGGTGGACTGCTCGCTCAGACCGCTGCACCCGCCACCGACACCAGCTACTGGAACCGCTCGTTCAGCTTCGGCGTCAACTTCAACCAAGCCTCTTTCAGCGGTAATTGGACGGCCGGGGGCGTCAACTCCATCGCCGTGGGGAGCCTGCTGCTGGCAAAAGCCGACTACGAGCGTGGCCCCCACTCGTGGGAGAACGTGCTGGACATGCAGTACGGCGTGGTGTCGAACGAAGGGCAGGGCTTCCGTAAAACCGCCGACCGCCTCTTCTTCGACTCTAAGTACGGGCGCGCCATCAGCCCCAAGTGGGACCTGTTCGTGGCCACCAACTTTCTGACGCAGTTCGCACAGGGCTTCCGGTACGAGGAAAACCCCCAGGGTGGCGAGCGGGCGCGGAAGATCTCCGACCTGCTGGCTCCGGCGTTTCTGACGGCCGCCTGGGGCTTCGAATTTAAGCCCGACGACTACTTCCGCCTGCGCCTCAGTCCCTTCTCCCCGCGGCTGACGTTCGTGAACGACACCACCCTCTACCGCAACGTGCCGCAGAACTACGGCGTCGAGATCGGCGAGCGGGTGCGCTACGAGTGGCTGGCGGCGCAGATCATGGCCACCTACGAGCGGACCTTCAACGAGCGCCTCACCGTGCAGAGCCGCTACCAACTGTTCGCTAACTACGAGACGCTGGCGGCCGACGCCGTCGACCACCGCTTCGACCTGTCGGTGGCCGCCCAGGTGACGCGCTTCATCAGCGTGAACCTGTCGACCACGGTGCTCTACGACATCGACCAGGACAGCGGCGTGCAGTTGGCGCAGACCCTCGGCATCGGCTTCCTGATCACAACCAAAGACGACTGACCTCTCCCTCTCCTAAACCCCTAACTCTTCGCCCCCATGAACAATCTGGAACTCAACGTCGACCACCTCTCCGAACTGTTGCAAGTGTGGGGCATTCGCCTGTTGACGGCCATTCTAACGCTCGTGATCGGCCTGATCATCGTGCGTACCATCGTCGGGGCGTTCGGGCGGACGCTCACGAAGCGCAACGTCGACGCCTCGCTGGCGCCGTTCCTGAAGAGCATCGTGCGGGCGCTGCTGATCGTGGCGCTGGTCATCACCGTCGCCTCGATGGTGGGCATCGAGATGACCTCGTTCGTGGCCGTACTCGGTGCCGCCGGCTTGGCCGTGGGCT
>JBARYS010000177.1:0-7357 GCA_049648155.1 Catalinimonas sp.
CGAGCGCAGCTTGAACCGCCGCAACGTGGTGATGAGCCAGATGGTGAAGTACGAGCTACTGGACCAGGCGGCCTACGATACGCTGAAGACGCAGCCCATCGAGGTGGACTTTCAGGCCGAAGACCACAACGAGGGGTTGGCGACCTACTACCGTGAGTACATCAAGCCCTCGCTGGTGCGTTGGGCACGCGAAAACGGCTACGACCTTTACGCCGACGGCCTGCGCTTCCACACCAGCCTCGACGCCAACCTCCAGCAGTACGCCGAGGAGGCCATGATCGAGCACATGAGGTACCAACAGGCGATCTTCTTCCAGCAGTGGAAGGGCCGCAACCCCTGGGTGAACGACGAGGGGCGGGAGATTCCCGGCTTCTTGGACCGGATGATCCGCCAGACGCCCCAGTACCGCGCGCTGGTGGCTCAGTACGGCAAGCAAAGCGACTCGGTCGACTACTTCATGAACAAGCCGATGCGCACCGAGCTCTTCTCCTGGAACAATCCCGAGCTGGCCGTCGACACGATGATCAGCCCCATCGACTCGCTGAAGCACGTGAAGCACTACCTGCACGCCGGCCTGATGGCGATGGACCCCCGCTCGGGCGAGATCCGCGCCTGGGTGGGCGGCATCAACCACCGCTTCTTCAAGTACGACCACGTGAAGCAGGGCGCACGCCAGCCGGGTTCGACGTTCAAGGCCGCCGTCTACGCCGCCGCCATCGACAACGGCTACACGCCCTGCCACCCGGTGTGGGACAACCCCACGGTGTTTTACCTGCCCGACGGCACCGAGTACATCCCCCAGAACAGCAGCGGCGAATTTTCGGGCGACCAACTCACCCTCCGGCAGGGGCTGGCGCAGTCGAAAAACTCGGTCAGCTCCTACTTGGTGCGCCGCCTCGGTCCGCAGATGGTGGTCGACTACGCCAAGCGGCTGGGCATCACCACGCCCATCGACGCGGTGCCGTCGCTGGCGCTCGGCACCAGCGACGTGTCCGTCTACGACATCACGGGCATGTACAGCACGTTCGTCAACCAAGGCACCTGGACACAGCCGCACTCGCTGCTGCGCATCGAAGACCGCCAGGGGCGCGTGTTGCAGACGTTTACGCCCGAGGTGCGCGACGCCCTCTCGCCGCAAACCGCCTACACGATGGTGCACATGCTCAGGGGCACCACGCAGGAGAAGAACGGTACCGCCCTGGGCCTCTGGAGCCGCAGCAAGGTGCTCACCGACGGCAACCAGGTGGCGGCCAAGACCGGCACGACCGATAACTACTCGGACGGTTGGTTCGTGGGGGCCACCAAAGACCTGGTAACGTCCGTCTGGGTCGGGGCCGAGGAGCGCAGCATCCACTTCCGCAGCTTCGCCTACGGGCAGGGTGCCCGCATGGCGATGCCGATTTGGTACAAGTTCATGGACAAAGCCTACGCCGACGCCACCACCGGCCTCACGAAGGGCCCCTTCCCGGTGCCTGACGGCTACACGTTCGACTTTAATTGCGACGACGTGACCGGCGCAGCGCCCGGAAACGGCTCGCCGGTGTCGGCCGACCCGGAGGCCGAAGAGACTCCTACCGACGATGACACCTACGTTCAGCCCCGCCGGCAGGAGTTCGAGTGATAGCGGGGAATTGGCTTTTGGGTTCTGATTCCACTTTCGCGGCGGCACGCGGCGGCAAATCGGTTTGGCTAGGTAGTTTTTGGGTGTTGGTTTTTGGCGGTTGGTTTTTGTGGGCCGACGTTGGATATGCTTTTGTCCGCGTAATCTCTTTGATTCGACCCTCCAAAGGCTCTAAGACAGTGACAGTGGGCCTTTGGAGGGTTTGCTTTACCACTAATTCTCTACCCGGCAGTCCGCCGGTTTCTCGGGAGTAGGGTCGCGAAGCGTCGGGCGGGGCAGATAGCGCACCGTACTCGTCACCAGCCCTGCGTCAAGGTGTTGCACGAACCCGGCCAACCAGCCCGGGGCGGGAATACATTCTACGTCGAACAACAGCAGGCGGTCGTGCCGGCCGGCGGCAGCGGGGAGCCGGAAGCGGGCTGCGGTGTCGGGCCGCACCTCCACGAGCCACGCCGGAGGGCGGCGGCTACGGAGTAGACGATCAGCATGGAGCAGGTCTGACGGCGTCGACGTTGAGCCTCAGCAGCCTTCGGCTTTCAAGGAGAGCAGCGGTGCGTCGCAACACCCGAAGGGTTCTGCGCTCCTCCCATACCTCTCCTGATTCAGCGCAAAAAAGGGCGATGGGGTACCTTAGGGTGAACAATCCTTACCGGCCATGCGCAACCTCCTTCGATGGGTCTCACTTTTAGTTCTCCTGACCGGCGGGCGGGCCGTGGGGCAGCAGCACTTCGCCTCGCTACTCACTGAGCACCGCCGCCCCGAGCGCGTCGAGGCGGTTGCAGACGGCTCCGGCAACACGCTGACCTACGTCTTCGAAAACAGCGAGCACCACTTCTGGGTCGTCACCGCCGACGGGCGCGACTTCCACCACGTCTTTAAAAAGGAGAGCCTGCAATGGTTTCAGGAGCTGGTACCGACCTACGACGCCTTCTTGGCCGTCTTCTACAACCCTAAGCAGCAGAACCTGAACGTCTACCGCATTCCTAAGGAGGGCGAAGCGCCCTTGCCCCCCGCCACGGTCGAGCCGCTCAGTCGGCGCGAGGTGTTCGTGGGCACGGTGCACGACGGCGAGCGCCCCTACGTGGTGGCCTTCAACGAAGGGGAGGGGACGCTGCTTATCAAGAAGCTCGACGAACAACTGCGCGTGGAGAGCCGCGCCTTCGAACTGCCCGAGGCGATGAGCGAACGCATGGCAGAGGTAGGGGCCGCCTACGTCAGCCTCGGCGAGCGGATGACGCTGCCCGCCGCCGCGCCCGCGCTGAAAGTGTACGCCACGGGCATCGAGCGCTTCGTTGTGACCCTCGACGAGGCCCGAGGTACCGGCACGCCCAAGTACGTGGACGTGGACATCGCCGACCTTTCGTGGCGGGAGGGTGCCGTCGAACATCGCTCGCTGAAGAGCGACTACCAAGACCGGCATTACGTGGCCTCGTTCGTCCGGGGAGGGCGCTTGTTCCGCTACCGCGCCGACGGCAAGTTCATCGCCTTCGACGTGTTCAACCTACAGACGTTGGAATCGCTCCGCTCGTACGTGTACATCGACGGTAGTAAGGAAGAGATCGACCTCGTCGAGAAGGCCACCTTCTACTCGCACCAGCTCAACGGACGGCGGACCGACGAGGAGCGCGTCGACCTGCGCCGCATGTGGGCGCGGGTGGGTGCGAACCCGGTGGTGACGGTCGACGCCGCCGCCGCCGACAAGTGGGTGGTGCGCCTCGGGTCGTACGACGAGCCGGAGGGGCAGGCCACCAACAAGGGCAAGACCGAGCCGATCAAGGGCAAGACGACCTACTACCTGACGGCGCTGGACCGGACCACGCTCAGCCGCACCGCCGTGCCCGTGCCGTACGACCTGCACCGCGCCTTTGCCAACCGCTGCGGGCAACTCGAAATGGACCAGCGGGGCAACTGCGACGCGCCCTTCGCCTACGGCGACCCGGGGCAGCAACATCTCTACCTGAGCTACTTCTTGGACCGGGGTAAAACGCGTAAGCTGGAGACCCTGCGCATCTCGAAGTAGGGCAGTTTGCTCAACGCGCTACTCTTCCGCCGGCCGGGGCAGGACTACGTGCAGGGTCGTGCCCGTGTCGTCCGACGTGTCGAACGAAACCCGGCCGCCGTGCAGTTCGATCACCTTCTGGGCGTAGTAGGTGCCGAAGCCGGTGCCGTTGCGCTTGCCCGCCGTGACGTACTTGCCGAAGAAGCTGTCGCGGATGCGCTCCGGAATCACGCCTTCGTTGTGGATGTCGATACTGACCCGCTCCCCCTCCGCGCGCAGGCTCATGGTAACCGTATCGACCGAGGAGGCATCAAGGGCGTTGATGAGCAGGTTCTCGATCACCCGCGTCAGGTGAAACCGGTCGCCGACGAACGGCACCGGCTCCTGTGTGCTCTCTTCCGCCCATTTGATTCTCAGGCCGTTTCCGTCGAAGCGTAGCTGCATGTACTCGGCCACGCCGTCGAGCAGTTGACGCCAGTCGAAGCGGTCGGCTTGCAGCTCGTAGGTGCCCTTTTCCATGTGGATCATGTCGGTCACGCTCTTGGTGAGGCGCAGCGACCGGTGGCTGAGCTGGTCGATCACGTCAACGAGCCGCTGCTGGTGTTCCGTAAGGTCTTCCTTCTTCATCAGGGCGATGGCCGAGGCGATGCCCGACAGGGGGCTGCGCAGGTCGTGCAGCACCGCGTGCAGCGCCTGCTCCTGCATCTCCAGGCTGTCGGCCAGCATCTGTAGGGTGCGCTCCAGGAGCTTCTCGGCGCGCGTGTGGTCGGAGATGTTGACCACGAAGGTCATCTTCTGCGGGCCACTCGACGAGAGCGTCAGGTAAGCGGCCGCCACCAGCACGCGCAGACGTTCGCCGTTTTTCGTTATCACCTCCCACTCGTCGTCGATCTCGTAGGTCTGCCCCATGAACTGGTTGTGCAGGTCCGTCAGCAGGTCCCGGTGTTCGGGCGGCGCCACCATGGTGAAGTTCCGGCCGAGCATCTCGTCGGGCTCGTAACCGTATATTTCGAAGTACGCGTCGTTAGCCGTGACGAGCGTCCCCTGCTCGTCGGTGATGCACACCCCAATGGGCAGCCCCTTCAGTAGGGTCCGCGCGAACTCTTCGTTGCTCTCCACCCCCTTCCGGAGGGTGTCCAACTGCTTTGCAGAGACCGACTTAGGTTTATTCTCTGCGTTCTGAGACGCTTCGATGCACATGGTTCACCTGGGCAAATTAGAGTCAAACTTAACCCGGGGCAGGTTACGAAGTGCTATTGTTCAACAGAGGAGAAGATTGCACAATTAAAAATGAAAAACATCTCGCCGGGAGGCCATTTAGCTCATCTTTCCGTGCGCAGCGTTGAAGCGGGAGGCTTCTAATTTGCGGGCATCGTGCACGGGGGCAGGCGGGTGCGTAGGCAGTTCGTTACGCATGATCTTTTGAAAGTTGATGCCTCGGTGCCGTTTGTTTTGCGATTCGTCACGACCCCCTTCGACTCCTTACCTTCATCCTTCCATGCAAAAGAAGATCGTCACCCTCACCGTCAATCCTGCCATCGACAAAAGTACGACCGTCGACCGGCTGCGCCCCGACAGCAAGCTGCGCTGCGCCCAACCTAAGTTTGAGCCGGGCGGCGGTGGCATTAATGTCTCGCGGGCGCTGGGGCGCGTGGGGGGCACCTCACGCGCCGTCTACCTGGGCGGGGGGCACACGGGCGCGTTCTACGGCGAATTGCTGCGGAAGCACAACGTCGACGGCCTAGCAGTGCAGATCGAACGGCCCACGCGCGAAAACTTCGTGGTGGTCGACGAGGCCACCGGCCAGCAGTTCCGCTTCGGCATGAGTGGCCCCGAGGTGAGTGCGGCCGAGGCGGACGCTTGCCTCGAAACCCTGCGAGAGCTGCCGGGCGAGATCGACTACCTCGTGGCCAGCGGCAGCCTCGCCCCCGGCATGGACGACGACTTCTACGCCCGCGTCGGCGAGGTGGCCCGCGCGCGGGGCGCACGCTACGTGCTCGACACCTCGGGCGAGCCGCTGCGCCGGGGTGTCGAGGGCGGCGTGTTTCTGCTCAAGCCTAACCTAGGCGAACTGGCCCGCCTGACGGGCGTAGAGTCGGTGCAGACCGACATGGTGCCGCGCCTGGCGCGCGAGCTGATCGGCGACGGCCGCTGCCGGATGGTGGTGGTCTCGCGCGGCCCGGCGGGGGCACTGTTGGTCACCGCCGACGAGGCCCGCCACGTGCCCGCGCCCACCGTCCGCAAGCGCAGCACCGTCGGGGCCGGCGACAGCATGGTGGCGGGCATGGTCTGGGCGCTCGCGCAGGGTTGGGAACTGGTCGACGTGGTGCGCTACGGAGTGGCCTGCGGTACGGCTGCCACCATGAACTCGGGCACCGAACTCTGCCACGCCGACGACGTAAACCACCTCTACGAATACCTCAAGTCCTTGACGTGACCACTTGCGCGGCGGGTGGTCGTCGTCGGCGTGTTCGGTACGATGCAAGACCCTGTCACCGCACGCTTCTGCCATGAACCGCCTCCGCCTCTTACCGCTCCTTCTTCTGCCCCTCGTCGGGTGGGCGCAGATCAACCAAGAGCCGCTGCAGCAGTCGCTCAACACCATCCGGATGCAGATCAGCACCGATGCGGTGGCCGAGACCTACACCTCCGCCCAGATGCGCACCGAGATCGACGAAGCGCGCGGCCGGCTGGCGTTCGTGGTGCCGCTGGCGACCTTTCATAACCGGACGGACACGACGATCTCCCTGAACGTTGCCCCCTGGTTCGAGCAGCCGCCCGCCGCGCCCTACTTAACGATCTACCTGCCGCTGCCGCGCGGCGAGATGAGCTCTGACAAATACCAGTCGCGCGTGTCGCGTGAGCTTCCCGCCGAGATCTACCTGGGCGAAATATCCTTCGACATTCCCGTGACGCTCGAAGGGATCTTCGTGGAGCAGATCGGAGCGCTGATCTTCAACCTGACCGGGCAGGTGGACCTCCGCCGGGCGTTGGGCACCACCTACCAACCCGCGCTGCCGCAGACGATAGACCTCGTCGTGGAGGGCGCGCGTCTCTACGACCTGCCGGAGTGAGTAGTGTGCTGTCGAACAGGCCTGCTGATGGTCAGGCCGCCGTCGTCGTGGTGGTGTGCCGCATCGCCAGCCACGCCAAGAACGTCACCACCACTACCGCCGCCGCCGCCGTGGTCAGCAGCCCCCGCAGCCCGAACGGCCCCTCTAGAAACGCCCCGACCACCAGCGGCCCAAGTGCCGACGCCAGCACACCGATGGTCGCCACCATGCTCTTAATCGATCCGAAGTGGCGCGTGCCGTACAGCTCGGCCCACATGGCCACGCCCGTCAGCCCCACCGTCGAGGCCGAGACGGCCATCAGCCCCAAGTAGAGACCTACCGCCCAAGGCGCGCGGAATAGGGCCAGCACCCCGAGCGAGAGCAACAGCGGCAGCAGGTGAAACACGAACACCCGCCGGGCCGAGAGCCGGTCGATCAGCGGTCCGGCCAGAAAAAACGTCGCCACCCGCACCACGCCGTAGCCCACGAAGCCCGCCGCCAGTTGGCCCATCGTCCACCCCTTGGCGTCGGCCAGCAGGTGGTGGTGGATCACGATGCCGGTGAAGAAGAACGCCACGAACACGTAGGCCGGCAGCAGCAGGTAGAAGCGTGGGTCGCGCAGCACGGCCCGCCGCCCCATCTCGACCTGCCCGGCGTCGACCGGGGCGTCGGACGGGGGGGCGG
>JBARYS010000178.1:0-1601 GCA_049648155.1 Catalinimonas sp.
CGCCAACACTACCTGCGGTTCCGGTTGCCCGACACCTACCGCCACCTGCAAGCGGCGGGGCTGCGGGCCGACCACTCGATGGGCTTTGGCCGGCGCACCGGTTTTCGCGCGGGCGTGGCGCACCCTTTCTACTTTTACGACTTGCTCACCGAAACCCCTACTTCGCTGCGCGTGTGGCCCTTCGCGGCCATGGACACCGCCCTGCTCCACGCCGGCCACACGCCCGCCTCGGCGGTGCGAGAGGTAGGCACGCTGGCCGACCGGGTGCGGGCCGTCGGAGGGCACTTCTGCACGCTGTTCCACAACGAGTCGCCGGGCGGGCTCGCCCCTTGGCACGGCTGGCGTACGGCTTACCCACAAATCCTCGAACGGGCGGCATGTGGCAGCGAATGACCCGCACGCAGCTCGACCCGGCCCGCTGGGACGCCTGCTTGGACCGCGCCGAGAACGGGCTGATCTACGCTCGCTCGTGGTATCTCGACCTGGTTAGCCCCGGCTGGGAGGGGTGGGTGCAACCGGCGGCCGACGGCACTTATCGGTGCGTGGTGCCGGTGCCCGTACGCCGCAAGTGGGGGCTGCGCTACGTGGCCCAACCACCCATGACGCAGCAACTCGGTTGGTTCGGGCCGCCCCCCACACCCCAGGAGCTACGTGATTTGATACGCCGTTTGGCGGCTTCGTTCCGGTTGGTCGAGTACTCGCTGCACGATGCGCTGCCCCCGCCCCCGACCGACGCTGCGTGGCGGGTGGTGCCGCGCGCCACGGCGCACCTTTCGTTGCAAAACGACCGGGAGTCGATCCGCCGGGGGTACGCCCGGGGCAAAAAGTCGGCCCTACGCCGGGCGGCGCGGGCGGATTTGCGCGTGGTGGACGCCCCCGGGGCCATGCCGAAGTTGATCGACCTCTTCCGGCGAGAGCGACAGGTGGAGCACTTCTCCCCGGCGAACTTCGAACAGTTGCAACGACTGAGCGACGAGGCCCTGCGGCGCGGCTGCGCCGAGGTGCGGGTAGCCGTGGGGCCGGACGGCGACTTGCACGCCGGGTCGCTGTTTCTGAAGTCACAGGGCCGCATCATAAACCTGTTCGGGGTGTCGGCCCCGGCGGGGCGGGGTAACGGCAGCATGACCCTGCTGCTCGACGACTGCATCGGGCGGCACGCCGGGGCCGGTTCGCCTTACCGTTTGTTCGACTTTGAAGGGAGCCGCTTGCCGGGCGTGGCGAAGTTTTTCTCGGAGTTCGGGGTTACTTGGGCTCCTTTTCATCATATAGTAGCGGAGCGTCTGCCCGCGCCCGTCCGCTGGTGGAAGCACCGGCGCGGCGGACCACCTCCTTCGTAAGCATCTTATGTTCGTACTCAACCAGATCGATTCGGTGGGCGGCCAATTCCTGGCCGAGCTGCGCGACGCTCGCATACAGCGCGACCGGTGGCGGTTCCGTCAAAACCTGGAGCGCCTGGGTGGCATCCTTGCCTACGAACTCTCCAAGGTACTCGTCTACGAAGACCGGGAGATCGAGACGCCTTTGGGACGTGCGAAGGTGCGGCTGCCGGCCACCCCGCCGGTGCTGGCCCCGGTGCTGCGGGCGGGCGTACCCTTCTATCA
>JBARYS010000179.1:0-3032 GCA_049648155.1 Catalinimonas sp.
CGCCCACGCGGCGCGAGGTCGAAATGGCCGAGCGCATCACCGGCATGATTCCTTCGGTCGAGAAGGTACGCATGGTCAACTCCGGCACCGAGGCGACGATGTCGGCCGTGCGCGTGGCGCGGGGCTACACGGGCCGCGACAAGATGATCAAGTTCACGGGCTGCTACCACGGCCACGGCGACTCGTTCCTGATCGCGGCGGGCAGCGGGGCCACCACCTTCGGCACGCCCGACAGCCCCGGCGTGACGAAAGGCACCGCGCGAGACACCCTCACCGCGCCCTACGGCGACCTGGCGGCCGTCGAACAGCTCGTCGACGACAACCCCGACGCCGTGGCGGCGATCATCATCGAGCCGGTGGCGGGAAACATGGGCTGCGTGGTGCCGCCGCTCGACTTCCTGCGCGGCCTGCGCAAGTTGTGCGACGACCAGGACATCGTGCTGATCTTCGACGAAGTAATGACCGGCTTCCGCCTCGCCCCCGGCGGTGCGCAGGAGCGGCTCGGCGTGCGCCCCGACCTGACCACGCTCGGCAAGATCATCGGCGGCGGGATGCCCGTGGGAGCCTACGGCGGTCGTCGCGACATCATGGACCAGGTCTCGCCCGCCGGGCCGGTCTACCAGGCGGGCACGCTCTCGGGCAACCCCGTCGCGATGGCCGCCGGGCTGGCCGTGCTGCAACACCTCGACGAGCACCGCGACGAAGTTTACCCCGCCCTCGACCGCGTGGGGGAGCGCCTCGCCGCCGGCCTCCGACCGGCCGCGGGCGACCTGACCATCAACCAGATCGGCTCGATGTACACGCTCTTCTTCCGCACGGGGGCCGTCACCGACTTCGAGGGCGCGAAGGCGTCGGACCTGGCCGCGTTCGGTCGTTACTTCCAGGCCATGCTGCGGCGGGGCGTCTACCTCGCGCCGTCGCAGTTCGAGTCGCTGTTCCTCTCCACGGCTCTGACCGACGCGCTGATCGACCGCGTGGTGGCTGCACACGGCGAGGCGATGGCCGAGGTGCGGGAAGCTGCCGGTGCTTAAAATCTTAGTGTCATCAAGGCCGTACCGCCGGTTCCTCCTCGGGCGCGGGGAAGTGCCGCATCCGGCTGTAACGGGGGTAGGTGTCGAACACCTCCGCATCAGGGCCGACCACACGCGGGTCTTTCGTCTCGCGGAGCGCCGCCGTCATCCGTTCCCGTAGGTCGGACAGTTGCGCTTGGTGCTCGGGATCGTCGGCCAGGTTGCGTAGACAAGCTGCGTCGCGCGTGACGTCGAAAAGCTCCCACTCGGGCCGCTTGCCCACGGCGAACTCGAAGAAAGAGGCGTAGCGTGGGTCGTTGTAATGTTCGACGATAAACGATTTAGAAGGCGCGGCGTCGATGTCGGTGAAGGCCCACTCCGATTGGTGCAAACCGTTGGTGTCGAGGCCGTAGCGCGGATGCAGGGCTTCGGACGTGTCGGACACCAGACGTTGGGGCGCACCCGCCGGCCACCGCTCCGGCCGCTGGTTCCAGACCAGCAGGTAGTCGCCGCGCCGCAAAGCCCGCTGGGGATATCCCCAGTTCTGATAGCGTGATGAGGAATGGCGCTCGCGTCCCGACAACACGGTGCGTGTCGCTTCGGCATCGCCCTCCCCTTCGAGAATCGAGACTAGGCTTTCGCCCGTCATCGGCAGCATTCCGGTCGGGGGGACGCCGGCCAGTTCGAGTAACGTCGGGGCGAGGTCGACGAAGCTCACGGGCGTCTCGACGGTGCGCCCCGCCGGGAAGCGCGCCGGGTAGCGGATCGCCAGCGGCACGTGGATGCCCCAGTCGTAGGCGTTGGCCTTAGCACGGGGAAACGACATGCCGTTGTCGGACGTGACCACGACCACCGTGTTGTCCAGCTCACCGATGGCTTCGAGGTGTTCCAGCACCCGAAGCAAGTGCGCGTCGAACCACTCGACTTCCACGGCATAATCCAGCAAGTCGCCCCGCACCTCGGGCACGTCGGGCAGAAAAGGGGGCACCGTCACGTCGGCAAGCGCTTTGCCCGCTTGTCGCCACGAACCCGCCTCGAACGGGCGGTGGGGTTCAGATGTGCCGAGCCAGAAGAAAAACGGCTCTCCGTCGGGCCGGTCGTCCAGAAACTGTTTGAAGTTGGCGAAGTAGTTGATCGGGCCGATGCCCGACGCGGGGCGCTCGTCGTCTGCGTGCTTGATGTCACTGTACCGGTGCGGCCCGGCGGCATTGTCGGCGCGCAGGCCCGGCTCGCCGTACTGGAACGGTCCGACCCCCTTGCCGGTGTAGCCCGTGAAGTAGCCGCCCGAATCGAGCGCGTCGACAAAAGGCACGTAACGCGCGAGCCAGCCCGCCGCGTGCTGCCCAGCCTGCTCGTTTTGCCACGGGTAGCGGCCGGTCACGAGCGCGCTGCGCGACGGCGCACACCCCGGCGACCCGGCGTAGCCGTTCGTGAAGTAAAGCCCCTCGGCTGCCACGCGGTCGAAGCCGGGCGTCTCGATCCACCCGCAGCCCGCCCGGCTCGTGTGTGGAAACGACTGGTCGTCGCTGATGACGAGCAAGATGTTTGGGCGCGGCGGCGCGGTCTCACAGGCCGACAGCAGCGCGACGAAGCCCACCAGAATCAAGAAACGCATGAGAAGAGAAGTGATGAAGCAAGCCCACCCGCCGTCGGGGTTCTACAAAGGAAGGAGGACGATACAGCAACCGATGTACCCAGCCTCACGCCGTTCAGGCCCCGAACGTGGTGTCCGTCAGCATCCGGAAAGTTCCTTCAGATCGTCGCGGTCGGCGTCCGACAGCGGCGCGGCGGCGGGCCGCTCATCCACACTTCCTTATTGCAACTGCCCGCCCCTCGCCCATCCGTCTTTGTCGCTATTAGACTTGTTCGGGCTGAATATGAACGAGCAGGGCGTGCAAATTTTATACTGAGCAAGGCGGAAAACGTAGGCGATGCTGCTGCATCGGCGAGGCTTTTCAACAAAGCGCAGGATAAAATTTGTCGCTCGTAGCCTTTTGAGGTTCAGCCCGAACAAGTCTATTG
>JBARYS010000180.1:0-2921 GCA_049648155.1 Catalinimonas sp.
GCATCGCCTACGTTTTCCGCCTTGCTCAGCCTAAAATTTGCACGCTCTCGCTCGTGCATGTTCAGCCCGAACAAGTCTACTTACGAAAACCCGCCACCAGTGCCTCCCAGCGGTCCTCGCGCCGCGCGGGCACGCCATGGCCGGGGCAGACCCACGTGAAGTCGCGCTTGCCCACCTGACGGACCGAGCGTTCGAGCACGGCACGGTTCCAAGTCAGAAAGTTGGGCAGCAGCGAGACGGTATCTTCGGGCTTCTTCGAGCGGATGGTGCCGACCAGATCACCGGCGATCAGCACGTCCTCCCAGAGCAGCGAGATGTGCCCCGGCGTGTGGCCCGGCGTGGCGAGCACCTCGACGGCTCCGAACAGCGTTTCGCCCGGCGTCAGCAGCGCGTCGACCTCGGGCACCTTCCAGGGGATGGTCACCTCCATGGCCCGGCGGATGCCCAGCCAGCGGCGCTCGCGGCGGACGTAGGGGGCGTCGAGCGGCGACACCCAGAGCTTCGCCCCGCAGCGTTCGCGCAGCGCGGCGGCGTTGCCGAGGTGGTCCACGTCGTGGTGGGTCAGGATGATGTCGGTAATCTGCTCGGGGGCAATGCCCAGCGTCGCGCACTCTTCCAGGATCGTGTCGGCCTTGCCGGGAATGCACGTGTCGATCAGAACGGTGTGGTTGGGCAGTTGCAGCAGGTAGACGTGGCTGGCCTCGGTGCCGTCGACCAAGTAGAGGTTCTCGCGGATCAGTTGCATGCAAGAGGTTACGACACACAACCCGATCAAGTTGAAGCGCCGCCGTCCGCCGTACCCATCCGCCGCTCTTTCGTATGTTAACCGCATGGAGCAAAAAAAGAAGAACAGCGGCCCGCAGACGATGGCCATGCTCATCGACGGCGACAACGCTCGCCCCACGCTGATCGGAAAGTACCTGACCGAGGCGGGGCGCTTCGGCACGGTGTCGATCCGCCGCATCTACGGCGACTGGACCACCAACAGCATGAACGGCTGGAAGGAGTCGCTGCACAACCACGCCGTGCAGCCGGTGCAGCAGTTTCGCTACACAGTAGGCAAGAACGCCACCGACAGCGCCCTGATCATTGACGCGATGGACGTGCTGCACGGCGAGCTGGTGGAGGGCTTCTGCGTGGTGTCGAGCGACAGCGACTACACCCGGCTGGCGACGCGCATCCGCGAGTCGGGCCACTTCGTGATGGGCATCGGCGAGGAAAAGACGCCCCGTGCCTTCGTGAACGCCTGCAACGTGTTCATCTACACCGAAAATCTACTCGACCCCGAGGCCTCCCAGAAGCGCGACGAGACCAAGCGGCGCAACAGCAAGCCCAAGCCCGACCCCACGAAGCTGCTGCGTGAGGCCTTCGAGCTGGCCGCCGGCGACGACGACTGGGCGCGGCTCTCGGCCATAGGGGGGCACCTGCGCCAACTCGACCCCGGCTTCGACCCGCGCACGTTCGGCTTCCGGCAGCTCTCGCAGCTCATCCGCGCGCAGAACAAGCTGTTCCAGCTACGTCAGGAGGACTCAGAGCGGCCGTCGGCCATCTACGTGCGGCTGAAGGACTAATAAAAACAGCGCGTTGAACTTAATCGCCCCCATTTCGGCTTTCTTCTCCGGAGCAGCTCGCTCTCGAATCATCTTATCCCGAGGTTACCCTTTTACTGCGGCCTGCCTCCGGCGAGCTTAGTGCTCGCGACAACTCCACTTACATGCTGTTCGAAGATCTCGATCTGATCGCGCCCATCCTGAAGGCGCTGCAAAAGGAAGGGTACACCCAACCCACACCCATTCAGGAACAAGCCATCCCGCTCGTGTTGCAAGGGCGCGACCTGCTGGGTTGCGCCCAGACGGGCACCGGCAAGACGGCCGCTTTTGCCGTGCCCACGCTGCAACGGCTGCACGAGCGCCGCGCGAACCACGGCGGCATCCGCGCGCTGGTGCTGACGCCCACCCGCGAGCTGGCCCTGCAGATTTACGAAAGCTTTCAGGCCTACGGGCACCACCTGCCGCTGCGCCACTTGGTGGTCTTCGGCGGCGTGGGGCAGCGGCCGCAGACCGACGCCCTGCGCAAGCGTGTCGACGTGCTGGTGGCCACGCCGGGCCGCCTGCTCGACCTGATGGGCCAGGGCTTCGTCGACCTGCGCGACCTGGAAGTGTTCGTGCTCGACGAGGCCGACCGGATGCTCGACATGGGCTTTATCCACGACGTGCGCCGCGTGATTCAGAAGCTGCCCGACGAGCGGCAGTCGCTCTTCTTCTCGGCCACCATGCCGCCGGTGATTCAGCAACTGGCCGATACGATCTTGAAGCGCCCCGCGCAGGTTGAGGTGACGCCGGTGTCGTCGACCGCCGAGAAGGTGCGCCAGTCGGTATACTTCGTCGACAAGGGCAACAAGCGCCACCTGCTGGAACACCTGTTGCGCGACGACGACCGCGACATCGAGACGGCGCTGGTTTTTACCCGCACCAAGCACGGGGCCGACCGCGTGGCGAAGGGCCTCAAGCAGGTGGGTATCCAGGCCGAGGCCATCCACGGCAATAAGTCGCAAAACGCCCGGCAGCGCGCCCTGAGTAATTTCAAGAACCGCCAGACACGCGTGCTGGTGGCGACCGACATCGCCGCGCGGGGCATCGACGTGGAGGAGCTCTCGCACGTGATCAACTTCGAGCTGCCCAACGTGCCCGAGACCTACGTGCACCGCATCGGCCGCACGGGCCGCGCCGGCTCCGAGGGTGAGGCGCTCTCGTTCTGCGATGCCGAAGAGAAGGCGTACCTGGCCGATATCCACAAGCTGATTGACCAGCGCATTCCGGTGGTGCAGGATCACCCCTATCCGCTGACGGGCAAAGCCCCCGCGCCCACTGAAGTGCCCGCCCGCTCGGGCCGCAACGGCGGACGGGGCGGCGCGCCGAAGC
>JBARYS010000181.1:0-6264 GCA_049648155.1 Catalinimonas sp.
AATTCAGCCCCGCCCAAAAGAGAGGTTTTTCTGATTGCGTCGACGCCCAGCGGTCAAATTGAAGCTTCGACTCGCCGTAGGGATTCAGCGGTCGCAGCTCGTCCAGACGCGCCTCGTCGTCGTCGTAGCCCGCCTCCCCCAGCCCGTAGGTGGCCGCCGACGACGCGTAGACCAGCGGCAACTGGTAGCGGCAACACGCCTCCCAGACGCGCTTCGAATATCCGACGTTGAGGCGGTCGAATACCGCCGGGTCGAACTCCGTCGTGTCGGTGCGCGCGCCGAGGTGGAAGATAAACTCCGTCTCCTGCTGATGCTGGTCGAGCCAGTCGAAAAGCTCATCGCGCGGCACTCGCGCCACGATCCGTTTTCCGTGCAGGTTTGCGGCCTTGTCGGCACGAGAGAAGTCGTCGACGGCGACGACGGCGTTGAAGTTAGCGGCGTTCAGGCGTCCGATCAAGCAACTGCCGATGAACCCCGCCGCCCCGGTTACGACGATCATGCGGCAAATGTACGCGGGGTGGATACGACGACCGCCCCTATCAAAATTCCCTGACGTCCCATCGGTTTCCCCTTGCGTTTTATTGGTTTCCCCTGACGTCCTGCCGATCTCTTCAAACGCCTATCCACGGCGGGGGACAAGGCATGCCTTGTCCCTACGGGGTTGCGGGTGGGGGTTAACAGAACAACCCTCACGTTGCGCATCCGGCGGGTGGGGGTTAACGTTGTTTTTAATTCGCAATCACCTTTTATGCTGCTTTCACTACGCCTCCTGATCCTGCTGCTGCTCATCTCCACCGGTTCCGTCTGGGCACAGGATAAAGACGACGACAAACCGGAGGACGATCAGAAGGGATACGCCGACCTCATCACGGCCGAGGCGAAGACCGACAGCGGCTTGTTCCAGGTGCACCTGATCGGCGAGAAGGTTTATTACGAGATCCCGAAGGCGCAGCTTGGGCGCGACTTTTTGCTGGTGAGCCGCATCCGGGGCTGCCCACCGAAGCTGAGTCCTTACCTGAACGCCGGCTCGAAGGTGAACGAGCAGGTGGTGCGCTGGGAGCTGACGCGCGGGCGGGTGCTGCTGCGGGTGGTGTCGTTCAACAGCGTGGCCGACGATTCGCTGCCCATTGCCCGGTCGGTGCGATACAATAACTACGAGCCGATCCTGCAAAACTTCAAGGTCGCGACGTACAACGAGGACTCCTCGGCGGTGGTGGTCGACGTAACACCGCTCTTTACGCAGGACGTGGCCGCCATCGGGGGGCTGAGCAGCGGGCTGCGGAAGGAGTATGAGGTGGGCGGGCTGGACGCGGGGCGCTCGTTCGTCGACACCGTGCGGAGCTACCCCGAAAACATCGAGGTGCTGCACACGCAGACGTTCAAGGCCGCCAAGCCGCCCGCCGGATCGCGTGCCAACACCATCACGATGCTGATGAACCAGTCGATGATCGCCCTGCCCGACGACCCCATGACGCCGCGCCTGCACGACCCACGCGTGGGGTGGTTCACCGTACGGCAGGTCGACTACAGCTCGCAGGCACTGAAGGCCGACGAGAAGAGCTACGTGCGGCGCTGGCGACTGGTGCCCAAGGACACCGCCGCTTACCTGCGCGGCGAACTCGTCGAGCCCATCGAGCCCATCGTCTACTACCTCGACCCGGCCACGCCCGCCCAGTGGCGGCCCTACTTCAAGCGGGGCATCGAAGACTGGCAGGTGGCCTTCGAGCGCGCCGGGTTTAAGAGGGCGATTATCGCCAAAGATCCGCCCACGGCCGAGGAAGACCCCGACTTCAGCCCCGAAGACGCCCGCTACTCGGTGGTGCGCTACGTGGCCAGCACTACGCGCAATGCCGTCGGCCCGAGCGTGTCAGACCCCCGTACGGGCGAAATTCTGGAGAGCGACATCATCTGGTACCACAACCACCTGCGCTCGTACCGCAACCGCCACCTGCTCGAAACCGGGGCCGCCAACCCCCGCGCCCGCACGCTCGACACGCCCGAGGAAGAGATGGGCGAGATGATGCGCCGCGTGATCTCGCACGAGGTGGGCCACGCCATCGGCCTGCCGCACAACATGAAGGCCAGCGCCGCTTATCCGGTCGACTCGCTGCGGTCGGGCACTTTCACGCAGCAGTACGGCATTGCCACCACGATCATGGACTACGCCCGCTACAACTACGTGGCGCAGCCCGGCGACGAGGGCATCCGCTTTATCCGCCAACTGGGGCCGTACGACCTCTACGCCGTCGAGTGGGGCTACCGCTGGTACCCGAACGTGCGGCACGCCGAGGATGAGCTGCCGCGATTGCGCGCCTTCGTGAACGCCCGCGCCGACGACCCTCGCTACCAGTTCGGATCGGGCTACGGCTACGACCCCGACGCGCAGACTGAGAACGTGGGCGACGACCCCGTGGCGGCCAGCACCTACGGCCTGCAAAACCTGAAGCGCGTGGCCCCCGAATTGGTGAACTGGACCACCACCGAGGGCGAGGGCTACGATGACTTGGCCGAACTGTACGGCGAGCTGGTAAGCGTCTGGAGCCGCTACGTGGGTCACGTGGTGGCGAACGTGGGGGGCGTGCGCGAGACGCTCAAGACCACCGACCAGGCGGGCGTGGTCTACGCGCCGGTCGACGCCGCTACGCAGCGGGCGTCGGTACGGTGGCTGCTCGACAATGCCTTCGCTACGCCCGAGTGGCTCCTCGAAACCGAGATTGCCCGGCGCATCGAACCGGCCGGGGCCGTCGAGCGCGTGCGGCGGTTGCAGACGAGCCACCTGAACCGCCTGCTGGACGCCGGGCGGATGCAGCGCCTGACCGAAGCCGAGGCCTTGGCCGACGCACCCGCTTACCCGCTCACGACGTTTCTGGCCGACCTGCGGCGGGGCATTTGGGCAGAGGCCTACGCGAAGCGGGACGCCGATGTGTACCGCCGCAACCTGCAACGCGCTTACCTGGAGCAGATGGGCGAATTGCTGCACGCCGAAGAGGTGGTGCAAGACCAGCGAGGGATGCGGGTGGACGTGGGCCAGTCGGACATCAAACCGGCGGTGCGCGCCGAACTGGAAGCGCTGGCAAAAGACCTGAAACGGGTGCAGTCGCCGCGACTTGCGCCGATGGGTCGATATCACCTGCGCGACAGCCGCGCGCGGATCGCGGCGATGCTGGAGCCGGGGGCGTAGGGGCGGGGGCTGCGCCCTGCCTCGGGCCGGATGTGCGCAAGTCGGAAGCCTGATTCGCCGAGCGTCTTCGTAAGCAAACAAAGGTTGGACAGCCTTACCGTAAGCGTTGCTGGGAGACAAGAGCAGCAAAACCACCGAGATACACGCTCACGTGCGCAGCCGGACGCTAGGCGAGACCAAGCGCTGCCGAACAACTTGGAGCTGCGAACAATCTGAGGAAAGCGCAGTGCCGGGGGGGGCAGATGTCATCGAAATATGTCGATGAGAGGAAAGAGAACGGTTTGGGCGTACCGGGAATGTCACGTCCCCAAGGGGTGTCCTCAAGAGATGTCATCGATAAAAGGTTGGTACGTAACTCATTCACCGGTAAGGGTGCAGCTTGCGATACTGCATCGTGAAGGAAGTACAGAGATCTTGAGAGTCAGCCTAAGCGCCGTCTCAGTGGACCTTCCAATCTAGGCAACCAGAACCAGCGCAAGCTCCGTCGGAATCAGACCGACCACTGGGTCGCAACTTCGCCGATGATCGCGTTCAACTCTTCGGCGGAGCGATAGCCGTGCGCCAACAGGTAGTACTGCTCGCCGTCGTGCAGCAGGAGCGACGGGAAGCCCCGCACGCCGAGCGCGGACAACTCGTCGAACTCCCTCAGGACGGCTCGCTTGGTCCGCTCCGTCTGCATGTCGGCCACAAATCCGTCGGCGTCAAGTTCGAAAGTGGTTGCTAACCGGCGGTAAGTACTGGGGTCGTTCAGGTCGTGACCGTGCAGATAGAAGGCGTCTTGTAGGGCGTGCGCGAAGGCTACCTCGGCCTCGGGGCGGTGGCTCCGGAGGGTCGCCAGGGCGCGCGCGGGCGGTTCGGAGTCGCTCACGTAGTCACCCTCAGCCAGCAGCCCGTCGAGAAATGCTTCGCCGAAGCGCACGCCGGTGGTCTGCTCCACGCGCGGGTACGACTGCCGGATGTAATCGGCCATCTGCCGGATCGGGGCCACGCGGGCACCCCTCACCATGCCACCGCTGCGCACCTGGAATTCAAAGCGGTCGTGCCAGCGGGCGTGCAGCTCTTTCACCACGGGGCTGAAGCCGTAGCACCAGCCGCAGAGGGCGTCGTAGGCGTAGAGAATGGTCGGTTGCATCGTCTTGAGAAGTTGGGTGTAAAAAATCAGGCGTCGGCGATCTGAAGCTGACGCACGTAGCCGGCCAGGTGGTTGATGGACTTCACGAAGATGGCCCGCGACTGCCGCACCTTGGCGATACCGTAGGCCCCTTCGATGGACGAGAGCAAGAACCAGGCGGTGGCCGACGGGTCGACGAGCGGCGTGACCTCGCCGGTGGCTTGGGCGCGTTCGAGGCCGGTGCGCAGGGCCGTGTGCATGCCGTCGACCACGTCGCCGAGGCGCTGACGGAAGCCCTCGTCGAGCGGCGACATCTCCTGAATCAGGTTGTTGAGCGGGCAGCCCAGGGCGATCTCCTTGTCGGTGGCGTGCGCCTTGAACTGTTCCAGCACCCGCACGATGTGCGCGACGACGGGCGTCTCGCCGTCCAGCAACGGTGCCCAGACGGAGAGGTAATGCGGGGCGATCATCTCTTCGACAACGGCGTACCCGAGGGCCTTCTTATCGGCAAAGTGGTAGTAGAGCGCGCCCTTCGTGATCCCGAGTGCGGTCACCTCTTTGTCGGCGCGGACGCCCTGAAAGCCGTGTCGCCGCATGGCGGCGTAGTTGTGTTCCAGGATCAGTCGTCGGGTGTCGGTAGTCATAGTCACAAAGGTACGTACCCACTGGTACGTGCGTGCGGCGGTAGGCGTGGTGGGTGGAGTGCGCCGGGTGCTCTTCCGGAAGACCGGAAGGGTAGACTTGTTCGCTCGTTTACGATCTACCGAACAAAGCTGATAATTGGGGGCGACCCTTCTGGTGGGCTTACCTTTGGTGGCACTTTTTAATGCCCTTTTTATGAGACTCTTTCTGCTTTGCTTCTTGCTCGCGCTGCCCGTCGTGGCGCAGAAGAAGAGGCGTTCGGCTCCCTCGGCCACAGCCACCAAGACCATCGCCGCCGTGACACAGGGTGCCGAGCGGCGGGCGGGCTTTCTGACGCTCTACTGGGACGAGCGGCAGGGCAAACTGTGGGGCGAGATCGACCGGTTCGACGAGCCGCTGCTCTACTACACCTCGCTGGCGGCGGGCGTGGGATCGAACGACCTCGGGCTGGACCGGGGGCTGATCGGCTCCACGCACGTGGTCGAGTTCCGCCGCGTTGGGCCGAAGGTGCTGATGGTGGAGCCGAACCAGAGCTACCGCGCTCGTAGCGACAACTCCGCCGAGCGGTCGGCTGTGCGCGAGGCGTTCGCCGAGTCGGTGCACTGGGGCTTCGACGTGGCCGCCGAGACGGCGGGCCGCGTGCTGGTGGACCTGACGCCCTTCGTGCTGCGCGACGCGATGGACATCGGTGGGGCGCTGGCCCGCAACGAGCAGGGGACTTATCAGCTGGAGGCGAGCCGCTCGGTGCCCTACCTACCGCGCACGAAGGCTTTCCCGAAAAATACCGAACTGGAGGCCACGCTGACCTTCACGGGTGGGCGCGGCGGCGGCAAAGCGCCGGGGCAGTACGTGCGGGCGGTGGTGCCGACGCCCGGGGCCATCACCGTGCGGACGCACCACTCGTTCGTCGAGCTGCCCGACGGTAACTACCGGCCCCGGGCATTCGACCCGCGCGCGGGTGTGGGCTACGTGCGCTTCTTCGACTACGCCGCGCCCATCGATCAGCCCTTGGCGCAGCGCTACCTGGTGCGGCACCGTCTCCAAAAACGGGACCCCTCGGCGGCGGTGAGTGACCCCGTCGCGCCGATCATCTACTACCTCGACCCCGGCACCCCCGAGCCGGTGCGGTCGGCCCTGCGCGAGGGGGCAAGTTGGTGGGCGGAGGCGTTCGAGGCGGCGGGCTTCAGCAACGCTTTCCGCGTAGAGATGCTACCCGACTCGGCCGACCCGATGGACGTGCGCTACAACGTGATTCAGTGGGTGCACCGCGCCACGCGGGGTTGGTCGTACGGCATGTCGGTGGTCGACCCGCGCACCGGCGAGATCATCA
>JBARYS010000182.1:0-1839 GCA_049648155.1 Catalinimonas sp.
TTCCGGGGACGAACCCCCAGTTGGCGCGGGGCGGGTGGGTGCGTACGTGGGTACTGGTTCGTAAGGCCGGGCGGCGAGCTGCTCGTACGTCGCGCGGTCGCTCAGGGCCAGCTTCACGAAGCCTAACGGCACGGCGTCGGGCGTGAGCTTACGCGACTTGGGGAGCGGGTAGTCTGTGTATCTGGACCCACGCACCTGATTTTCGAGTGCGTCGAAAGCGTCGTCGGTGAGGTGGTCGTGCTGCCACCGGCCGGTCATCGTCAGGAAGCCCACGCCAAAGCCGACGCGCACGAGGTATTCGCGTTCGCTCATGCCGTCGGCTTGTGTCTTCACCGCTTTCAGATGTTCCACCCACCGATCGGCTCCGTTGGGCAGCGCAGATGACTCCTTCTCCCAGTAATCCACCTCGCGCGTAAGCAACTTCATGTTATGATCGTGCGTCGTCTTTAGTATCCGGCCGAGCACCAGGCCATCGGTCGGCAGGTAGCGGCGCTGTTCAATTTGATTTTTCAAGTCCTCCGGCACCCGCAGCCGCCCCGCCGCCCGTACGCCCTTTGGCATGCATTCGATGAACTGCTGTACACTGCGCTTCAACTCTAGGCCGTTACCTTTCTGGTTCAGCGTTTCGGCTAACAGACACACCGTCGGGTCTGCGAAGGCGAAGTCGCCGCACTGTAGGAGCCGTAGCACGTCGCGGTTCGGCGCTTCGCCATTTTCTGTAGCCGTCGGGCTGAGGTAGTGCTGTTGCAGGTTGCGGTCTTTGAGCTTCCCTTTTTGATCTTTCAGGTTTTGGTCTTGCTTGACGAAATTCGGCTTCGCGTCGATCTTCTCCGTCAGCAAAGCCGTGCGCAGCGCGCCCTTCAGCGACGAGCCGGGCAGCAGGGGACGTCCGTCGCCGCCGTGCAGTTGTTCGCGCACCGAGTTCTGTGACCCCGGCTTCTTATCGCCTTGCACGCGCATGACGCGGGCGGCCACGTGGGCGGGCGTCAGGTCGGGGCGGCGCTTCCGCAGGTACTCTAGCAGGTTTTCGCCCCGGTCGATGATGCCCACCCAGGCGTCGAGTCCCGCCGGGCCGACGAGGTCGAACACGCGGCGGTCGTCGAGGACCACGGCGGCGTTGTGCTCCCCGAAGTAGAGGGTTTCGAAGTTGCCCTGAAACTGCCGCCCCGTGCCGATGTGGACGGGCGTGAGGGTCTCGAGTACGTAGTAGCTCACGGTTGAAATAAGGTTTCGACGCGCACCAAGAAGCCGGGCACGGCCTCGGCGGGCAGTTCGCCCTCGCGCAGTTTGCGGTTGAGTTCAAAAGTGCCCGCCCGGGCCAGGTACTGCTCGACGGTACCGAGTGCCGGGTCGACGATCCAGTACTCGCGCACGCCGTGGGCGGCGTAGTCTTCCAGCTTGATGCCCCGGTCGCGCGCGGCGGTGCTCTTCGACAGAATCTCGACCACGAAGTCGGGCGGTGGAAAAACGGTCTGCCCGTCGGTGAACTCCTCGGCGACCTCGGCGCGCCAAAAGCAGACGTTCGGCTCGTAGTCGTTACGGGTGCAGCGGATCATCACCTTCTCGACGCCCACGCGCCCCAGCCGCCCGTCGCGCACGTAGGGCAGCAGGTAGCTCAGCAGGTTCGAGGAGGCGCGCCAGTGCCGCCCCGAAACGGGCGAGTGGTAAAGCGCTTCGCCGTTGATGAACTCGGCTTTGGTGGTCTCGTCGATGCCCTCCCAGAAGGCGTGACGGCGGTGCTGTTCGGCCTCCCAGGCGTCACGCAGTTCGCGCAGCAGATCGGGCAGGCGGGGCGAGTCGAGCAGCGGGCGGAGCAGGTCGTGCGTCATGGTTCCTTCC
>JBARYS010000183.1:0-12736 GCA_049648155.1 Catalinimonas sp.
GAGACGGGTAGTTGGATGTACTGTAGGTTATAGGTGCCGTTAGCAACGCCCCCGGGAGGCACCGGGTCGCCGGGGCGCGTGACCACGGGCACGTTCGAAAGCCCCACCCGGCGGGTGGTGTACCACAGCCCGGTGCTGAAGGCGTACTGGTCGGCGAAGAAGAAGTCGAAAACGGGGCCGGCAGTGAAGCGCAGGCCCGCGCCGTCGTTCTCGATGTTACGGCCCGAGCTGGCGGCGTCCTCAATGCGGTTGATGGAGATGCCCGGGGCGACGCGGAGGCCAATTTTCACCGTCGATTGAGCCGTGGCGAACTGCGAAGTAAGAAACAGCCCGAAAAGGAGTAGGAAGACTTTTTTCATGCGTGCTAATATTGAGTCTGTAATAACTTGGTTAAGAGGATGTTAGGTAAAAACAGCGTACGTGCGTGGGTGTGTTTGGGTGTGGTGGCGACCTTTCTTTTATCGGCGTGTGGTGACCGCTCCGAAGAGTGTGCCGCCGCCCCTGATGTGTCCGGCAGCGAGGTAAACGTGGAGATCGTCCGTCTGGATCAGATGATGAGCGAGGTGGAGACAAAGGCCGACATCAAGAACCTCATGAAGCGCTACCCTCTCTTTACGGAGGAATTCCTGCAGCGTTCGCAGCGTGGCGACGAATCTTTACTGGTCGACCAACTCCACGCCATGACTACCGACCCGCACCTGGATACGCTCGAAGCGGAGACGGCGGCGTTCTTCGGAGATATGTCCGACATACAAAACGACCTTAACCAAGCATTCAGCTACCTGAAATATCACTACCCCGACGCGCCCATCCCGACGGTGTACACCATCGTCTCGGGCTTCGGCACCGACCTGTTCGCGAGCGACAGCATTCTAGTCATCGGCCTGGAATACTTCATGGACGACGGCGAGGGGCGGCAGCCCACGCACCTCTACGAGTACATGCGGCGACGCTACCAGAAGCGCTTCCTGCTGCCCTCCGTCATGACGCTCCTTTCGAGCAAGTACAACCAGGTAGACGCGTCGAGTAACTCGCTGCTCTCCGAGATGGTCTACTACGGCAAGGCCTACCAGTTCGTGAAAAGTACGCTTCCGTGTGTGGCCGACAGCCTCATCATCGGCTACACCCCCGACGAGATGGACGACGTCACGACCTACCGGAAAGTCATCTGGTCGCACTTCGTAGATCAGCAGTTACTCTTCAAGACCGACCAGCAATCGGTGAGCCGCTACGTGGGCGAGCGCCCTTACGTCAGTGAGATCAGCCGTAAGTGTCCCGGACGCATCGGGCGCTGGCTGGGGTGGCGGATCGTGGGGAGGTATCAGGAGAAGACCGGGGCCACGCTGCCCGAACTGATGCAGCAGACCAACGCCCAGGAGATGCTACAACGCTCCGGTTATAAGCCGGAGGAGTAGCCGGGCGCCTCTTTTCTCTCCGCCGCGACGCGCGAGAGTGCTTCCACGAGCGGTGTCATCAGAACGGGTACGTCGAAGCGCCGCTCAGCCAGTTGCCTGGCGTTACGCTGGTAAGTAAGGAGCAGCTCCCGATCCTTTAAAAACGGTGAGAGTTGAATTGGGAAGTCCGCCGGCCGCTCCGGGTCAACGTAGAGGCCGCACCGGTGTTGCTCGACGAGCGTACGCAGCCAGCCACCAAAGTTGAGGATGGACAGCTTGCCCGCCGCGAGCGCGTCGAAGAATTTGTTCGGGCATCCGGTTGCCAGCACCGGCTCCGGACGGAACGAGACGTAACAGGCGTCGACCGTCCGTATCCACTTCCTGACCCCTTCCCTGCCGGCAAACGGAACCACCCGAACGTTGGGGAGCATGGCCGCCCGGGCACGCAGTTGCGGCCACTCGGCCCCTTCTGCCATCAGCACGAAGCGCACGTCGGGAAGTGCCCGTCGGCAAGCTTCCGCCGCGTCGAGTAGGTAGTCCAAATGGTTAGCGAAGCCGGCGGCCCCGAGGTATCCCACCGTAAATGCTCCCGGCGCATCAGCGCCCCGCTCCCGCGCAGGTGGTTCGAAGAACCGGCAATCGGCCACGTTGGGAACGATCAGTTGCGGTACGTCCGGCGCGCGCTCGGCAACGGCGGCACCGATCGGGGGAGAGTACGGTACGATGAGTGCGGCGCGGCGGTAGATCGTCCTTTCCATGCGCCGCAATGCCGTGCGGATTAGCGGCGAGCGTACAAAGCCGAGAGCAATGGGTACGTCCGGCCACAAGTCTCCGATCTCAATCACGTAAGGCGTTCGGTGGAGGCGGTGCAACGCCAAACCCACCAGCGGTACTGTCAGCGGCGTAGTGACGGTATAGACGATATCCGGGCGGCGCATCCGCCCCACCTCGCCGAAGGCGCGCAGCAGGAAACGAGCGAATGAAGCCTGGCGGGCCGCCGCCGACATGCGCTGGTCGTACGGCACCGGCAGGTAGTGGAGGCGGACACGTTCGCAGGCGTCCGGAAGCACCTCACGGCGCGTTTGTGAGGCGTTGTGTCCGGCGACCACGTCGACCGTGTGGCCAGCCGCCGCCAGGGCACGCACGAGGTGCCAGGTGCGCAGGCCGCCGCCGCGTTCGGGCGTACGGAAGTGCTGGTGGACGAGAACGAGTCTCACGAAAGGGTGGATGCCACGCGCCGCTCGTAGTGACGACAAAATTCGGTCAGGGGGCAGGCGGTGCAGCGAGGGCTGCGGGCGGTGCAGACGTAGCGTCCGTGCAGGATGAGCCAGTGATGCGCCCGCGCGATCTCCGCCTCGGGGATGTGCCGGACGAGCTGCTTCTCGACCTCAAGGGGCGTGCGGGCGTTCTGATTGACCAGCCCGAGCCGCTTCGAGACGCGGAACACATGCGTGTCGACCGCCATGGTCGGCTGGTCAAAAATTACCGAAGCGACCACGTGAGCCGTCTTGCGCCCCACGCCGGGCAGCCGCACGAGATCTTCCACGCGGTCGGGCACCTCGCCGCCGAACTCGGCTTCGAGCATGCGGGCCAAGCCGAGCAGGTGCTTAGTCTTGTTGTTGGGGTACGAGACGCTGCGGATGTAGGGAAACAGGTCGTCGAACTCAGCGGTGGCGAGGTCTGCCGACGTCGGGAAGCGCTCAAAGAGCGACGGGGTCACTAGGTTCACCCGCTTGTCGGTGCACTGCGCGCTGAGCACCACCGCCGTCAGCAGTTGAAACGCACTGTCGTAGTGCAACTCCGTTTCAGCCTGCGGCTGGTATTCAGAGAAATACGTGAGAAAGTGCCGGTAACGTTCCGCTCGTCGCATCCCGCAAAGGTAGGCGCGGCCCGCGCGTTCAGCCGATCTGCTCGCGCTGCGGGGCGCTCTTTTGGGCGTACGCTAAGATCGCGTCCACCATGCGGGCGGGCGGCTCCAGGGCGGCAGCGTCCAGTTGCTTTTGTAGCGCACGCGTCTCCTCCCACTCGCGGTAGAGGTCGGCGTCGTGCGCCATGTGTGCTTCAATCAGCGCGCCTTCGTCGGCGTCTGTCTCCTCGTAGAGGTGGCGAAGCAAATCATTGGGGGTAGTAGTTTGGGTCATAGGCTGCACTGCTTTTACGCATTTTCTTCCTCAGGTTGATGAGTGCGTACCGCATGCGACCTAACGCCGTATTGATGCTTACCCCGGTGGCGTCCGCAATCTCCTGGAAGCTCATCTTCGCGTAATGACGCATAATCAGCACCTCGCGTTGCGGGTCGGGCAGCGTCTGGATGAGCTTACGGAGATGCGCGTGCGTCTCCTGACGGATTTGTTGCGACTCGAACGAGTCTTCGACAAAATCCACGGTATTGAAAACGTTACTACCGTCTTCCAACACGATGGTCGGATAACGCTTCGAGCGCCGGAAGTGGTCGATGGCGATGTTATGCGCCATCCGCGCCACCCAGGGCAGGAATTTGCCTTCCTCATTGTAACGACCACCGTTGATGGTGTCGATGACTTTGATGAAGATCTCTTGCAGTAGGTCTTCGGCTACGTAGTGGTCCTTGACGATGTGATAGATGGTCGTGTAGAGCTTCGACTTGTGTCTACGTACCAACTCCTCGAATGCCGCTTCGTCTCCGTCTCGGTAAAGTGATACGAGCTTAGCGTCGCTCAGATCAACACTCTTCATTTGATTGACAGTTAGGTAACGTAGTGCTCTATCTCATATTGTCAATTGTGGTGGAAGGATAAGAAGGCACGAAATAGCGCAGCGGCCACCGGACCATTACGGCGAAAAGCGGCAAAAAACGTACGTGCGTAAGTATTCGAAAGCAGCCGAGCGGCACCGGCGGACGGCACCACTCTAATCACAAATATACCGAACAAGAATGATGCCCCGGGTCCGGAGGCCACATTTTCTGGTTTGATATACCCGAAAGACGGAGGGAAGCGCCCAAACGTAGCCTCGCCCGAAATATTTTCTTAGCGGGCGACCGGCGGGGATCAGGAGGCCGAGAAGCGGGCAGTGGGTAGTCCGGCGATTGCGGGAGCTTCCCGTTTCAACAGATCCCGTACGGTCTGCGCAATGCCCGTGGGGTCGAAGCCGCACGCTCGGTGAAGCTCTGCCTGCTCGCCGTGTTCGACGACCTCGTCGGGAATGCCCAGCCGCCGGACCTGTGCTTGGTAGCCGTGCTCAGCCATGAACTCCAGCACGGCACTGCCGCAGCCGCCCACCACGCAGCCGTCTTCGACCGTGACGACGTGCTCGAAGCGAGCAAATACCTCGTGCAGCAGCGCTTCGTCGAGCGGCTTCACGAAGCGCAGGTCGTAGTGCGCGGGGCGAATGCCCTCTTCGGCGAGTGCGGCGCACGCCTCGACGGCGTAGTTGCCGACGTGCCCGATGGTGAGCAGCGCCACCCCTTCGCCCTCCTGGATTTTCCGACCCAAGCCTATCTCAACGGCCTCCATCGGCGTGCGCCACTCGGGCATCACGCCCTGCCCACGTGGGTAACGGATGGAAAAGGCGCTGCCCGCGCGGGGCTGCTGGGCGGTGAACATCAGGTTGCGCAGCTCCGACTCGTTCATCGGGGCCGCAACGATCATGTTCGGCACGCACCGCATGTAGGCCAGATCGTACGCGCCGTGGTGCGTGGGGCCGTCGGCACCGGCGAAGCCCGCCCGGTCGAGGCAGAAGTTGACCGGCAGGTTTTGGATGCAGACGTCGTGGATCACCTGATCGTAGGCGCGCTGCATAAACGTCGAGTAGATGTTGCAGAACGGCACCAGCCCCTGCGTGGCCATTCCGGCCGAAAAAGTGACGGCGTGCTGCTCGGCGATGCCCACGTCGAACGCCCGCGCGGGCATCTCGCGCATCATGATGTTCATCGACGAGCCCGACGGCATGGCGGGCGTGATGCCCACGATGCGGTCGTTGGCGTGCGCCAGCTCCACCAGCGTGTGGCCGAACACGTCCTGATACTTCGGCGGCTGGGGCGTCTCGTGCACCTTCTTCTGAATCACGCCCGTGATCTTGTCGAACTTTCCCGGTGCGTGCCACCTGGTCTGGTCCTGCTCGGCGAGCGCGTATCCTTTGCCCTTGACCGTGACGCAGTGCAGCAGCTTGGGACCGGGGATCTCGCGCAAGTCGCGGATCACGTTCACCAAGTGGTTCACGTCGTGGCCGTCGACCGGGCCGAAGTACCGCAGGTTGAGGGCTTCGAACAGGTTGCTCTGCTTCATCAGCAGTGCCTTCAGGCTGAGCTCGACCTTGGCGGCCACGTCGCGCGCGCTGCGGCCGAGGGTGCTGAACTTGCCAAGGTGCTTCCAGACCTCGTCGCGCACCTTATTGTACGTGTGCGAGGTGGTGATGTCCGTCAGGTAGTCCTTGAGCGCCCCCACGTTTGGGTCGATCGACATGCAGTTGTCGTTCAACACGATCAGCAGATTCGTGTCCGAGACGCCCGCGTGGTTCATCCCCTCGAAGGCCAGCCCGCCCGTCAGCGCGCCGTCGCCGATCACGGCCACGTGTTGCTGGTCAATGCGGCCCATCTGCCGGGCGGCGATGGCCATCCCCAGCGCGGCTGAGATCGAAGTCGACGAGTGGCCCACGCCGAACGTGTCGTAGGGACTTTCGGAGCGCTTCGGAAAGCCCGACAGCCCGTCGAGCCGCCGGTTGGTATGAAACTGCTCGCGCCGCCCGGTCAGGATTTTGTGCCCATACGCCTGGTGGCCTACGTCCCACACCAGTTGGTCTTGCGGCGTGTTCAGCGCGTAGTGCAGCGCCACGGTGAGCTCGACCACCCCCAGGCTCGCCCCGAAGTGCCCGCCGTAGACCGAGACGTTGTCGACAATGTACTGGCGCAGTTCGTCACAAACCTGGATGAGATGAGAGCGGTCTAAGCCGCGCAGGTCGGTGGGCGTATCGATACGGGAGAGCAGCGGGCCGGGCTGAATTAACATAGAAGAACAAGCTAGCAGAAAAGTCTAACACAACCCCACAAGGTTTGTTCCCTTCGGGCCGTTCAACAAAAGTACGCTCGTTTGGCGGGGCGAGCATGGGCGCGTAGGTCGCCCCGTTCCGGTAACTTGGTACCCACCCGCCACCACGCCCGTGAGCTTTGCCGTCAGGCTACCCATTTTTGAAGGACCCTTCGACCTGCTGCTCTTCTTCATTGAGCGCGACGAGCTGGAGATACGCGACATCCCTATCGCGCGGATCGCCGACGAGTTTATGCGGTATCTGGAAGATATGGAAGCGCTCGACATCGAGGTCGCCAGTGAATTTATGCTCACGGCGGCGACCCTGATGCGCATCAAGGCGAAGATGCTGCTGCCCCGCCTCGACCCCGGCACGGACGGTGCCGAGGCCGACCCACGCGAGGAGCTGGCCCGCCGCCTGCTGGCTTACCAACGGATGAAGGCCACCGTACCGCCGCTGGCTGCCCTCGAAGCCGCCCGGGCCGAGCGCTTCGTACGGGGCAACGCACCCGATGAAATCGCGGCGGCCTACGAGGGGCTGCGGCAAGAGGCTGAGTGGCAGCACCTGAGCCTCTACCAACTGATGCGCACGTTCGAACGGTGCCGACGGCGTTGGGAAGAAGCGCAACGCGAGCGGGTGCACGTCGTTCCTAAGTATGCTTACACCGTCGAGGGGCAGAAAGAGCACGTCTTGTCACGAACTGAACGGGGGGGCGTGTCGTTCGACGAACTGCTGGGTGAACTCCGCACGCGGATGGCGGCGGTGTTCACGTTCCTAGCGATCCTCGAACTCCTGCAGAGCGGTTCGGTTATCGTGCAGCTAGCGCCCGGCTTCAACAACTTTAGCATTCACCGCGCCCGCTAGCCCGGCCCCATGGACCAGAACTCCCAAAAAATCATGCGGCGGCTCAACCCGAACCGCATCTGGCTGCCGGTCGGTATCGGGTTGGCAGCCACCGCTTACCTCTTCGTTTCGGAATACGACTGGGAAGACCTCCGCCTCCTGGCGAGTGCGAGCATCGGTAGCCTGCTCCTGGCCCTGATCGTGTTGGCCGTCCGCGACGGCGGCTACATCTACCGTTTGCGTCACCTGACGGGCCGCGAGCTGTCGTGGCGCAGCAGCTTCTTCGGCATCATGCTCTGGGAGTTCGCCTCGGCCGTGACGCCCTCGGCGGTGGGGGGCACGGCCATCGCCGTGTTCATCCTGACCAAAGAGGGGCTGAAGTTCGGGCGGGCGCTGGCATTCGTGATGCTGACGGCCGTGCTCGACAACCTCTTCTTCATCGTGGCGTCCACGCTGGCGCTGTTGCTGATGTACGACGATATCTTTCCTGACATCTCGGAGCTGAACGTCGGGCTGGAGCGTGGGTTCGTCTACTTCTTCGTGCTGAGCTACGCGCTGATTGCTTTCTACACCTTCGTCATGGGCTTCGCGCTCTTCTTCCGGCCGCGGGGGGTGAAGTGGCTGCTGCTGCGCCTGACGGGGTGGAAGCTGTTGAGAAAGTGGCGGCCGGCGGCCAACGAGCAGGGCAACGAGATCATTATGGCCGCTGCCGAGTTGCGCGGCAAGGGCTTCGTTTACTGGGCGCGGGCGGCGTTGTCGACGGTGCTGGTCTGGTCGGCGCGCTACCTGACGATGAACGTCATCATCGTGGCCTTTACGCCGGTCAGTCTCTCCGAGCACGTGCTGATCTTCTTCCGCCAGGTGGTGATGTGGGTCACGATGCTCATCTCGTTCACGCCGGGCGCGGCGGGCCTTGCCGAGATCGCCTTTAACGCGTTTTTCGAAGACTTTTTAGGGGAGTTCAGCGCGGCGGTGGTGCTGCTCTGGCGGGCGTTCAGCTACTATCTCTACCTGATCATCGGCGCGCTGCTGCTGCCCCGCTGGCTGGCGCGGGTGGTCAAAATTCCGAAGAAGCGCAAGGACCCCGAAGTTGCCTCCCTCCGCCCCGAAAACGAAGCGAGGCCCCCCGCGTACGAAGAACCTCGTTCTTAAGAGCTGGTCTGATCGGCGGCTACACTACGTCGAGCTGCGAGAAGAAAAAGCCGGCCTCGATGGCGGCGTTCTCGTCGGAGTCCGAACCGTGGATGGCGTTGGCCTCGATGGAGCGCGCGAAACGCTTGCGGATCGTGCCCTCCTCAGCCTTGCTGGGATCAGTTGCGCCGATCAGCTTCCGGAAGTCGGCCACGGCGTTCTCTTTTTCGAGGACCATCGCTAGGATCGGCCCCGACGACATGTAGTTGCGCAGGTCGTTGTAGAAAGGGCGCTCGCTGTGCACGGCGTAGAACTGGCCGGCCTGGTCGGACGACATCTTCAGCAGCCGGGCGGACTTTAATTTAAAGCCGGCTTCTTCGATCTGTTGGATCATCGCGCCGGTGTGGCCGTCCGCGAAGGCGTCCGGCTTAATCATGGTAAATGTGCGGTTGGTCGGCATAGGTAGGGATTGATGGAGCGCAAAAGTAGGAGTTTCACCACACGCCCGTGCGGATTTCACCAACTTGCGCCCGATTCCCGTGCGCCGTCGCCTTAGTGCAGGCCAAGCAAAATATAGTATTCGATCCAGGCCGCCGCGCGGGCGTCTTTTCCGCCGGATAACCGGCGCGTGAGATCCACGTTTGCCTCAATCATCATCTTTGGCCTGACGCTGCACTAGCGACCCATGAAGAACGAGACCCCGCGACTTTATCTGGTGCCTACGCCCATCGGCAACCTGGAAGACATCACCCTGCGGGCACTGCGCACGCTGCGGGAGGTTGACCTGATTCTGGCCGAGGACACCCGCACGACGGGCGTCTTGCTGCGGCACTATGAAATCGACCGACCACTAAAGAGCTTCCACGCCCACAATGAGCACCGCGCCGTGGCGGGTATCGTGGGGCAACTGGCCGCCGGACGGACCATGGCGCTGGTGCCGGACGCGGGCACGCCGGGTATCTCCGATCCGGGATTCCTGCTGGTGCGGGCCTGCGTGGAGGCGGGCGTGCCGGTAGTTTCGCTGCCGGGGGCCACGGCGTTTGTGCCCGCGCTGGTCAACGCCGGTCTACCCACCGTGCGCTTCTGCTTCGAGGGGTTCCTGCCCGTCAAAAAGGGGCGGATGACCCGCCTGAAGCTCCTCGCCGCCGAGCCGCGCACCTTAGTCTTCTACGAGTCGCCGCACCGGCTGCGTCGCACGCTCGACGACCTCGCTACCCACCTGGGGGCTGACCGCCCGGCGGCGGTATCCCGCGAACTGACGAAGCGCTACGAAGAGACCCGCCGCGGTACGATCGCCGAACTGAGTGCTCACTTTGAGCAGCACGAGCCGCGCGGCGAGTTCGTACTCGTCGTACAAGGAACCGACTAACCAACCAACCGATGAACCTAGAAACCCTCTGCAACCAAGTGGCGGAACTAGCCCGCGAGACGGGCGGCTTTATCCGTGAAGAGCGCCGCAACTTCCGACGCGACGTGATTGAGTTCAAGGGCCGAAACGACCTGGTGTCGTACGTCGACAAGGAGGCCGAGAGGCGGCTGGTGGTCCGGTTGCGCACATTGTTGCCCGAGGCGACGTTTATCACCGAGGAGGGCACCACCGGCGGCAGCAACGAGCGGCTGCCGGGTTATCAATGGGTGATCGACCCGCTGGACGGCACCACCAATTTTGTACACAATTTCCCCCCCTATTCGACTAGCATCGGGTTACTGCACGACGGCCGACCGGTGCTCGGCGTGGTCTACGAGGTAGTGGCCGACGAGTGCTTCTGGGCCTGGGAGGGCGGGGGCGCTTACCTGAACGGGGAGCATATTCGTGTATCGCCGGAAAACGATCTGGTGCGTGCGCTGACCATCACGGGCTTTCCCTACCAAATGTTCGACGACTTGAGCCGTTACCTAAATATCTTCACCTACTTCGTGAAGAACACCCACGGACTACGGCGGCTGGGTTCGGCGGCGGTCGACCTGGCCTATGTGGCGGCTGGGCGCGGCGAGGCGTTCTTCGAGTACAATCTGAAGCCGTGGGACGTGGCCGGGGGCGTGGTACTGGTGCGCGAGGCGGGCGGCACAGTTACGGACTTCTCCGGCGGCGACGACGCCGTGTTCGGTAAGCAACTCATCGCCGCCGGGCCGGTGCACGAGACCATGCGCCGCGCCATTGCCGAGCGGTGGTTTGCCGCTAAATAAAAGCTGCACCCATGCGGACCCCCGTCAGGGGCGGAACAGTTGCCGTGTGGCGAAGTACGCCTTGTGGCGGCGGCCCAGCAGAACGTAGGTCAGCAGCATGGTGAGGGCTTCGGTCGTTACCACTACCCACACGGTGCCCCACGCTCGGAACGCTGGTATGGCCAATAACCCAGCCCCCAGGCTGAAGAGCGCGCCGGCCACCATCACCCGCGCGTAGGTCTGCTTCAGATCGAACGCGAGCAGCGTGTGGCTGCCGGGCATACTCAGCAGAAGGCAGAAGGGGGCCAGGGCCAGCGCCCGCAGCAGGTCAGCACTCGTGGGGAAGGCCTTACCGGCAAAAAAGCGTACCACGTCGTCGGCCATAACGAACAGCAGGCCGTAACCGAGTAGGTAGCCCGCAGCAACCGGTTTCATCAGCCGACGGAAAAATCCCATCAGCGGCGCGACGGACGTTTGCGCCAGTTGACACGCCTTCGGGTAGACGGCCTGATGGACCATTGCCACCAACGTCCGGAGGATAAAGTAGACCTTCTCGGCGACGCTGTAGATCCCCACCAAATAGTCGCCGGCGAAGAAGCTGAGCACGATCAGCGGGGTGTGTGCCGAGGCGTAGACCGAGAAGCTAGAGGCAAAGAGCAGCGCGTTGTCCACCAACTCCCGGCGCACGGCGCGCAAAGACGACAGACGCAGCCGCACGCGATGCCGCCGGTGGATGATGGCCAGTGCCGGTACCACGGCCAGCAGCGACCCGACGCCTTGGAAGAAGTTAACGTACACGTAGTCGTCGGGTTGGTTGACCAGTGGAATGAGGGCGACGAAGATCACCTTGCCGAACAGGTTGAGGAAGACCAGCGTCCGCATCCGCTCCACACCGTGAAAAAACCAGACGGGCAGGAACGCCTGACCCAGCAGCAGCGGCGCGGAGAGCAAGTAGAGGGGGTACTCCGCCCGGAAGTCGGGCACGACCAGCACCACGCCGGTCATCAGCAGCAAGCAGCCGCCGCAGAGCAGCGCTTTGGCCGTCAACACCGTGCTCACGATGCCGCCGAGCGCCCGCGTGTCGTCACGCACCCGGGAGATGTCGCGGGTGGCCGAGAAGTAAAAACCGTAGTCCGTGACTGCCGTCAGCAGGAGGACGATGGTCTGCGCCAGGGCGACGTGCCCGAACCGCTCGACGCCCACCTGGCGGATGACGTAGGGCGTGACGAGCAGTGGAATCGCGCTGTTGATGACCTGAACGGCACTCAGCGAGAAAAAACTTTTGAAGATGCGCGTATCAATAAAGCGTCGACGCATCGGTGAAGACGGCTGTGGTGAACAAGAGACGGGCCCAGCGGCTAGTCGGCGAACTGCAGCTCGACTTCCGGCAGGGTGGGATCGTTGGGCTGATCGCGGCTGTGCGGCAGGGGCACGAATTCGGCCTGCGTCGAGGGCGGAAGGCGGCTAAAGGTCATTTCGAGCACCACCGGATCGCCCCGCCCGTCGACGCCCCCGTGGTTGTTGGCGTGCACGTGTACGAGCGAGAGGGGAAGTGCGCGCACAAAGGCTTCGAGGCGCGCGTGATGAATGTCAACGTCGTGAAGCTCCATGGCCAACCCCTCAAGCTGGTCGGCACAGGCCACGATCTCATCCAGAATGCGGTACTCCCACCCTTCGATGTCGACCTTCAGAAAAAGCCTTTCTCCCGGAAATTGCCGCACGATGCTCGTGAGCGAGGTACCCCCCGGCAGGTCGTAGCCCACCATCTTGAGGTGGTGACGGGCGGTGTCGCGGAAGAAAAAGCGGTAGTCCAGCACGGCCCCGACCCGCTTCAGCAAGTTGGTGATCCGGCGGGGTTCGAGCAGTGTGTTCAGCGTGCCCTTCATCAGGTAGATGGCCGCTTCGCGGGGCGTGACGGTATGGTCGTACGCCTCCAGGGGGACGTACTTCAGCCGCCGGAAGTCCCGCTCGAACGACCAGTCGAACTGAACACCCAGCGAGATGAGCCGCTCCGTATTCATCACGGAGTTCGTGGCAACCAGATAACCGCCGTCGTACTTCTGTCCCAGCCGGATCAGATCGGTACGATGAACGGGTTCGAAAATCTTAGGTAACACGTGCGTACGGTTTTAAGGGCTTATTTGGGTCTGCCGGCGGTGGTCTACTCGACCGTGACCGACTTGGCCAGGTTACGGGGC
>JBARYS010000184.1:0-4241 GCA_049648155.1 Catalinimonas sp.
CGCGACGCCCCTGGGGCCGGGCCGCTACGCCTACCGCACCGGCGACCGCTACGGCCTGATGAGCGCCGACGGCTCCCGCCTCACCGAGGCGATTTACGACTCCATTTATCCCTTTCAGGCCGACAAAGCCATCGTCCGGCAGGACTCGCTGTACGGGGTGATCAACGCCGGGGGGCGCGTCATGCTGCCCGTGCGCCACACCTACGCCCACACCGACCCCGGCGGCTACTTCCGCCTGCGTGAGACCAACGGCACGGGGCGCTCCGGTTACGCTCTCTACGACTCGCTCGGAAATCAAATTCTGCCGCCGCTCTACGAAGCGTTGGGCACCTTCAGTCAGGGGCTTTGTGCGGTGAAGGTGCGTGGCCGTTGGGGGTACGTCGACCCCAAGGGATTGATGGCCGTCGAGCCGCGATTCGACAGCGCCGGGGCGTTCGTGACGGCCGGAGGCCACGCCTACGCGCCCGCCTGGGTGCTGGGCAAGATGGGCCTGATCGACCGGCGGGGCGACTGGTACGTCCGCCCGCAGTACGAGGCGCTGCGCCCGGTTCCGGACCGCCCCGACCGCTTCGTGGCGGTGAGCCGACACCACCAGCGCCTGATCGATACCGACGGGTTGTTCCGCCATCAGGCCGACACGCTGGAGCCCCGGGCGGGCGGCTACGTGTGGGTGCGGAAGGGCGGCCACTGGGGGGTGATCGGCCCCAAAGACCGGATGCTGATCAAACCCGCCTACGATACCATCGTCTCGCTGGGGAACTACGAACTCTTTACCGTGCGGACCGGCGACCGCTGGGGACTGCTGGACGCCGGGGGGGGCGTGCTGATGGCTCCCGACGACCGCTACCGTGCCATGCTGACGTTGACCGAGGGGCTGGTAGGCGTGCACATCGACCGCGGCTGGGGCTTCGTCGACGACCGGGGGCGGCTCCTGATCGCCAACCGCTACGAAGAGGTGAGGCCCTTCTCGGAGGCGCGGGCGGCGGTGGTCATCAGCGGAAACTGGGGGTACATTGATCTGAGTGAGCGCCTTGTCGTGCAACCCTACTACGAGGCGGCGGGGCCGTTTCGCCGGGGGTTGGCGCGCGTGCGCCGCGACGGCCGCTGGGGCTTCATCGACCCGGCGGGGCAGGTGGTGCTGCCGCTGACCTCGGACACCATACGGCCCACCGGCAACGGCAACTTCATAAACCGCGAGGGAGACTTCTGGGGGCTGGTCAGTGCCGACGCCCGCCAGATTGTCCCGCCGAAGTACGACGCGCTCACGGAGTTGCCCAACGGCGACGTGCTGGTGCGGCGCGGCGACGTGTACGGCGTGTTCGATGCCACCGGCCGCCCCACCGTGCCGCCCATTTTCAACTGGCTGTACTACAATCGCTACGACGACACCTACCTGACGGCCGAATACCTGCCCACCCGCCTCGTGGAGGTGCCATAGCGCCCTCCGGAGCCGTGGGTTACTCCGCCCGTTCGGCCGCACGACCGGCCGTTTCCGCCGTCGGCAGCCGCCCGCGCACGAAGTTTTCCAGGATGCGCGCGCCCACGTCGGCGCTCTTTTCGGGGTGAAACTGGCAGGCGTAAAAGTTGTCGCGGTGCAACATCGCACTGAAGGGGTGCACGTAGTCGCAGGTGGCGGCGGTGTGTTCGCCCAGAGCGGCGTAGTAGCTGTGTACGAAGTAGACGTACGCCGGGGCACCGATGCCCGCCAAGAGGGGGTTCTCGCCCCGCGTGTTCAGCGTGTTCCAGCCCATGTGCGGTACCTTCAGCGCCGGCTGCGAGGGGCGGAAGCGGCGCACCGGCACGTCGAAGATGCCCAGGCAGGGCGTGTCGTTCTCTTCCGAGTGCGTACACATCAGTTGCAGCCCCAAGCAAATGCCGAGCACCGGCTGTTGCAGCGTGGGCAGCAGTTGGTCCAGGTGCTTCGCCCGTAGGTAGCGCATGGCCGTGCTGGCCTCGCCCACGCCGGGAAAGATCACCCGGTCGGCCGCGCGAATCGTCGCCTCGTCGTCCGACAGCTCCGGCGTGACGCCGAGGCGCTCTAGCGCGTAGCGGACCGACTGCACATTGCCGGCGTTGTACTTGATGATGACCGTACGCATGGGCACAAGTTACTCTGCGGGCTGTTCGAGGGCGGCCAGGTTGTCTTTCGCCAGTTCAAACGCCGGGGCAATCTTGAGTGCTTCTTGATAAGCCGTTCTTGCTTCCTCCATTTTGCCGCGCTCGGTGTGCAGTACCCCCCGCAGGTTGAGGACGGCCGCCCGCATGGGCACCTCTTGCGACGTCTGTCCCGCGCCTTGCAGGGTCAGGGTCTGCTCGGCGAGGTCCGGGTGCTCCATCAGCATGTTGAGCGACAGCTCGAATTCGTTGAGCCGCTTCAACTGGTACTGAATGGTGGCCTGCTCGTAGAGGTGCAGGAGGTTCTGCGTGCTCGCGTAGAGGCGCTGGTACGTGGCCAGTGCCTCCGGCAGCAGGCCCAGCTTGCGCTCGGTCAGCCCCTTCAGCTCCAAGATGCCCGTATTGCCCGGGCGCTTGGCGGTCAGCTCGCGGGTCACGAACAGGGCGTTGGCAAATTTATTCAGGTCGTAGTACAGGTACGCCAGAGTGTCCTTCAACACGACGTCGTCCGGCCGTAAGGCCATCATCTGATAGAAGGCCGAGAGGGCCACATCGCCGTCGTTGTAGCGCAGCGCCTGCTCGAACACGCGCCGCTGTCGGGCGTAGGCATCGTCGGCGGAGGGGGGCGGTGTCGGGAGGGCTGCGGGTGCGACCGTGGGCGTCTCTGCGGCGGGCGGCGGCGCCTGGTCGCGCTTTTTACGGCGCTGTGCCTCGGCGGGCTGTAGCAGGAGAAGAGTGAGGAAGCTGAGCAGGAGGAAGCGAACGGAGTGGGTCATGGTCGGTAGAAAAGGCCGTTGCGTTCAGCGCGCGGCCGATGATCAGTTAGTTGTCTTCGGGGGGCGGGGCGGTCGTGCGCAGATCGCGGTGCACGGTAAGGGCGTGGCGGCGGCCGATGTCGAGCAGCCGCGCGTAGCCCTCCGCAAAGGTGTTCTTGATTTCGCCTTCGAGAATGGCCTCGCGGATTTCGTTTTTGATCTCGCCCACCAGCTTCGAAGGCGGCAGGTCGAAGGTGGTCATCACGTGCTCGCCGGTGAGCACGGGTTGGAAGTTGCGCAACTGGTCGCTCTCCTCGACCTCGCAGAGGCGGCGCTCCACCAGGTCGAAGTTCTTCAGATGGCGGCGCACCTTGTTCGGGTTCTTCGAGGTGATGTCGGCCCGGCAGAGGGCCATGAGCGCGTCCACGTCGTCGCCGGCGTCCACCAGCAGGCGGCGGATCGCCGCGTCGGTCACCTCTTCCTTGGCCAGCGCAATGGGGCGGAGGTGCAGCCGCACCAGCTTGCACACGAAGCGCATCCGGTCGTCGAGCGGCAGCTTGAGGCGGCGGAAGATGCGCGGCACCCAGCGCGCGCCCAAATCCTCGTGACCGTGGAAGGTCCAGCCCACCTTCGGCACGTAGCGCTTAGTGGCAGGCTTGGCCACGTCGTGCAGCAGCGCCGCCCAGCGGAGCCAGAGGTCGGCCCCGGGGTCGCGCTCCACCAGGTTGTCGAGCACCTGCAGCGTGTGGTAGAAGTTGTCCTTGTGGCCCCGGCCCTCGACGTGCTCGACGCCCGCCAGCGCGGTCAGTTCGGGGAAGATGCGCTCCAGCAGGCGGGCTTGGTGCAGCAACTTGAAGCCGTACGACGGGCGCGGACTCAGGATGATCTTGTTCAGCTCGGTGATCACCCGCTCGGCGGAGACGATGTCGAGGCGCTCGCGGTTCGTGCCGAGGGCCTCGAACGTGTCCGGCTCGATGTCGAAATTCAACTGCGTGGCGAAGCGCACCGCCCGCATCATCCGCAGGGGGTCGTCCGAGAACGTCACGTTCGGGTCGAGCGGCGTGCGGATCGCCCTCGTCGTCAGGTCCCCGACGCCCCCGAACGGATCGAGCAGGTCGCCGAAGTCGGCGGCGTTTAGGCTCAGCGCCAGTGCGTTGATGGTAAAGTCGCGCCGCCGTTGGTCGTCGGCCAGGGTGCCGTCTTCGACGAGGGGCTTGCGCGACTCGGCGCGGTACGATTCGCGCCGCGCGCCGACAAACTCCACCTCCCAGTCGCCCCACTTCACCTGCGCCGTGCCGAAGTTCTTGAACACGTTCACCGAGGCGCGGGGCGGGGGCAGGGCACGTGCCACAGCCTCGGCCAGGGCGATGC
>JBARYS010000185.1:0-4436 GCA_049648155.1 Catalinimonas sp.
GGCTACGGGCCAGGGAAAATCGGTGGGGCTGAACATCCTGCTCACTTCGCTCATTTACAAGAAGCACCCCTCGCAGCTCAAGTTCGTGCTGGTAGACCCCAAAAAGGTGGAGCTGTCGCTGTTCAGCAAGATCGAGCGTCACTACCTGGCCACGCTGCCCGACGCCGAGGAGGCAATTATCACCGACACCAAGAAGGTGATCAACACGCTCAACTCGCTCTGCATCGAGATGGACCGCCGCTACGATTTGCTCAAGGACGGCGGCTGCCGCAACCTGAAGGAGTACAACCAGAAGTTCATCGAGCGGCGGCTGAACCCCGAGAAGGGCCACCGCTACCTGCCCTACATCGTGCTGATCATCGACGAGCTGGCCGACCTGATGATGACCGCCGGCAAGGAGGTCGAGACGCCCATCGCCCGGCTGGCGCAACTGGCGCGGGCCATCGGCATCCACCTCGTGGTGGCCACGCAGCGGCCGTCGGTCAACGTGATCACGGGCATCATCAAGGCCAACTTCCCGGCACGCCTCTCCTTCAAGGTGACCTCAAAAGTGGACTCACGCACGATCCTCGACGTCGGCGGGGCCGAGCAACTGGTGGGCATGGGCGACATGCTGCTGAGCCAGGACTCGAACCTGACGCGGTTGCAGTGCCCGTTTGTCGACACGCCCGAGGTGGAAGAGATCTGCGAGTTTATCGGCTCCCAGCGCGGCTACGACTCGGCCTACCTGCTGCCCGAGTACGCCGGTGACAACGCCGACGAGCCCGGCGAGGTGGACCTGGCCGAGCGCGACCCGATGTTCGACGACGCCGCCCGCGTGATCGTCAGCCACCAGCAGGGCAGCACCTCGCTGCTGCAACGGCGGCTGAAGCTGGGCTACAACCGCGCCGGCCGCCTGATCGACCAGCTGGAGGCCGCCGGGGTGGTCGGCCCCTTCGAGGGCAGCAAGGCGCGCGAGGTGCTGGTGCGCGACGAAGCGGGTTTGGCGCAGTTGTTGAACAACCTCGATGCCGACAAAGCAGTAAAGTATTAGCATCCCAATTCAGGAATTATGAAACGCTACGTTTGGGCACTCGCCCTCCTCTTCGGTCTCCACGCCACCACCGCCCGGGCGCAGTACGACCCCAAAGCCAAGGCGGTGCTGGACGCCGTGAGTGATACCTACCAGAAGCTCGACGCTTTTAAGGCCAACCTGACCCGCTCGATCGAGAGCGCCGAAGGCGACGTGTTCGCCTCGATGAACGGCGAGATCGTGGTCAGCGGCGAGAAGTACAACCTCATGATGGACGACCTGCAGATCATCACCGACGGCAAGACGGTCTGGTCGTACATGAAGGAGGCCAACGAGGTGAACATCTCGAACTACGACCCCGCCGAGGGCGAGATCACGCCCACCAGCATCTACTCGCTCTACAAGGAGGGCTACAAGTACGTGCTGATGAGCGAGATGAAGGCCGACAACGGCGAGGTGATCCAGACCATCGACCTGGAGCCGGAAGACCGCCGCAGCGAGGTGTCGAAGATCCGCCTGATGGTCAACAAAAAAGACAAGACCGTGCGCAAGTGGATCGTACAGGAGCGCGGCACCAACACGCGCCAGGTGTTCGAGATCAACAAGTTCGAGCCGGGCGTACCGGTGACGGGCAGCACGTTCGCCTTCAGCAAGGCCGCGCACCCCGGCGTGACGGAAGTGGATTTGCGGTAGACCAACCCACGCGCAACGCATTTCTACATCCCGCTCGGTCCTGGACCGGGCGGGATTCTTTGCATGGGGTGCATGGCCCGGGTACTTTACCTCCCTTCTCGCCCCCGCCCTTGATGACGTACTACTACTCGACGCAGCCGTCCCTCGCCTGGCTGTTCAACACTTGCTTTTACCGGACATCCAGAACGATAACTTCCGGGAAGGCGTCCACCCGCCGAGGCTTTTTGTGGTACTTTCGACGCATGACCCGCGACGACCTTTTCCGCCGCATCCGCGACAAGCGCTCCTACCTCTGCGTGGGGCTGGACCCCGACCCCGCCAAGCTGCCCCGCCACCTGCGCGACGCCCCGGACCCGATCTTTGAGTTCAACCGGCAGATCATCGACGCCACGCACGACCTCTGCGTGGCCTACAAGCCGAACTTGGCGTTTTACGAAAGCCTCGGCCCGCGCGGCTGGGAGGCGCTCCAACGGACGCTCGACCACGTGCCCGACGGCCTCTTCACCATCGCCGACGCCAAGCGCGGCGACATCGGCAACACGTCGCGGATGTACGCCCGCGCCTTCTTCGAAGCGATGGACTGCGACGCCGTGACCGTGGCCCCCTACATGGGCGAAGACTCGGTGACGCCCTTCCTCGAATTTGAGGGCAAATGGGTGGTGCTGCTCGCACTCACCTCGAACGCGGGCAGCCTGCAATTCCAGATGCAGGAGCTCCAGACGCGCGAGCTGCTGTTCGAAAAGGTGATCCGCACGGCCCAGCGCTGGGGGCACGCCGACCAACTGATGTTCGTGGTGGGGGCCACGCAGACCGAGCACCTACGCCGCGTGCGCGAGCTCGCCCCCGACAGCTTCCTGCTCGTGCCGGGCGTCGGCGCGCAGGGCGGTGACCTGGCGGCCGTCTCGCGCCTAGGTATGAACGACCACTGCGGCTTGCTGGCCAACGCCTCGCGCTCCATTCTCTACGCCGGCGACGGCCCCGACTTCGCCGACCGGGCGCGGGCGGCGGCACTAGCCGTGCAACAACAGATGGCGGGCCTTCTAGACGAGCGGTTTGGGGAGGGATGAGGGCAGCGGTTCCTCTGTGCGCCAACTTCCCATCTCGTACTTTTATCGACCCGACCCGGCCGTACGTCGCGTCGGCTTCTTCCGTCTTTCATCTTCCGTTCCGACCCATGCTCGCCAAGACCTTCGGTAGCGCCGTCCAGGGCGTCGACGCCTTCATGATTACCATCGAGGTGAGCGTCACCAGCGGCACGAAGTACTTCATGGTGGGGCTGCCCGACAACGCCGTCAAAGAGAGCTTGCAGCGGGTGGAGTCGGCCATCAAGCAGGGCGGGCTGCGGATGCCCCGCACGAAGGTGGTGGTCAACCTCGCCCCGGCCGACGTCCGCAAGGAGGGCTCGGCCTACGACCTGCCCATCGCGCTGGGCATTCTGCGCGGCTCCGAACAGCTCCACACCGAGCGGCTGGAAGAGTACGTCATCATGGGTGAGCTGGCCCTCGACGGCACCCTGCGGCCCGTGCGGGGCGTGCTGCCCATCGCCATCGAGGCGCGCCGTCAGAAGTTCAAGGGCTTTATTCTGCCAAAAGAGAATGCCGCCGAGGCGTCGATCGTCAACAACCTCGACGTGATCGGCGTCGGTACGCTGCGCGAGGCCATTGACTTCTTGGAAGGCAAGCAGGAGATCAAGCCCCTACAGACCGACACGCGCGACGTGTTTTACAGCCAGATCGATCAGTACGCCGCCGACTTCGCCGACGTGCAGGGGCAGGAGAACATCAAGCGAGCGATGGAGATTGCCGCCGCCGGGGGGCACAACGTGATCATGATCGGCCCGCCGGGAGCGGGCAAGACGATGCTCGCCAAGCGGCTGCCGAGCGTGCTGCCGCCCCTCTCGTTGTACGAGGCGCTGGAGACGACCAAGATCCACTCGGTGGCCGGGCGGCTCTCGGCCGAGGCCGCTCTAGTGGCCACGCGGCCCTTCCGCGCGCCGCACCACACCATCTCGGACGTGGCTCTGGTGGGCGGCGGGGGCATGCCGCAGCCGGGCGAGATCTCGCTGGCGCACAACGGCGTCCTCTTTCTGGACGAATTGCCCGAGTTCAAGCGTACGGTGCTGGAAGTGATGCGCCAGCCGCTGGAAGAGCGCCGGGTGACGATCTCGCGCGCCCGCGTGAGCGTCGACTTTCCGGCCAACTTCATGCTGGTGGCGAGCATGAACCCCTGCCCCTGCGGCTACTACAACCACCCCGACAAGGAGTGCGTCTGCGCGCCGGGCGTGGTGCAACGCTACCTGAACCGCATCAGCGGGCCACTGCTGGACCGCATCGACCTGCACGTGGAGGTGACGCCCGTGGCCTTCGACCAGATGATCGCCAACCGCCCCGCCGAGGGCAGCGCGCCGATCCGCGAGCGGGTGATCCGCGCCCGCGAGGTGCAGCGCGAGCGCTTCGCGGCGAATGGCGAGGCCAACCGCGACGGTGAGGTGCGGGTGTTTTCGAACGCCATGATGTCGACGCCGCAGGTGAAGGAGTACTGCAAGATCAACGCGGCCGGGCGCACGCTGCTCAAAACCGCCATGGAGCGGCTGGGGCTGTCGGCACGCGCCTACGACCGCATCCTGAAGGTGTCGCGCACCATCGCCGACCTGGCGGGCAGCGCCGACGTGAAGGTCGAGCACCTGGCCGAGGCCATCCAGTACCGCAGCCTGGACCGCGAAGGGTGGGCC
>JBARYS010000186.1:0-6588 GCA_049648155.1 Catalinimonas sp.
CCAGAGCAACGTGTTCGCCGTGGGCGGCAGCAGCAGTCGTGTTGTGCAGTCGGGCACGGCCACGGCGGGCGCGTCGGCGGCGGCGGTGCGCATATACCCGAACCCAGCCGAGGCGTGGGTGGAGGTAGTTGGGTCGGGCGGGGCGCTGGACCTGCGTCTGCACGACGTGTCGGGGAGGCAGTTGCTCGACGAGCGACGTGCGGGCAGCCGTACGCGGCTGGACGTCTCGCACCTGCATCCGGGTCTCTATGTGCTCACCGTCAACGGCCACCGCCACAAGCTGGTGAAGCAGTAGGCGCTCTGACCAAAGCATACCGCGTGGTCGTGTGGGGGGACTCCCCGCACGACCACGCTTTTTTATGCTTCGGCCGCGCCGAGTCGTACGGTTTGGACCAAACCTGCGTGACTTACTTGGAGGCTCGTTACGAGCAAATGGGGCGCATGGCGGCTCAAAACGGTGGCACGGAAGCGACGCAAGCCTCTCACAGATGAAGCAAATCGTATGACTCGGATCGTAAGTCCCGTCAGATTGCCAACCATCGGTCGGTCCCTTTCGTGATCTGAATGCCGTTTTCCCGGCGACGCTCTACGAGCGCGGGGGAAGGGGTGACAACGCGCGCGTGCGGTACGTTTGCCCCCATGCCACACACTACGCTGCTGCTGAACGCCCGCCTCGTCAACGAGGGGAAAATCACCGAAACCGACGTGCTGATCGAGGGCGAGCGCATCGCCCGGCTGGGCGGCGACCTCGCCTCCGTCCGCGCCGACCGCACCCTCGACGCCCGGGGGAAGCTGCTGCTGCCGGGGCTGATCGACGACCAGGTGCACTTCCGCGAGCCGGGGCTGACGCACAAGGGAACCATCCACTCCGAGGCGCGGGCGGCAGTGGCGGGGGGCGTCACCTCCTACATGGAGATGCCCAACACGAAGCCGCCCGCCGTGACCCACGAGCGCCTGGAGGCCAAGTACGACCGCGCCGCCGCCACCTCGCCGGCGAACTACTCGTTCTACTTCGGCGCTAGCAACGATAACCTCGACGCCGTGCGGCGCGTCGACCCCCGGCGCGTGTGCGGCGTGAAGGTGTTCATGGGCTCTTCGACGGGCAACTTGCTGGTGGATGAAGAGCGGACGCTGGAGGGCATCTTCCGCCATGCCCCCACGCTGGTGGCGACCCACTGCGAGGACGAGGCGACCGTACGCGCCAACACCGCCGCCGCCCGCGAGCGGTGGGGTGAGGCGGTGCCGATGGCGCAGCACCCACACATCCGCAGCGCCGAGGCGTGCTACCGGTCGTCGAGCAAGGCGGTGGCACTGGCCAAAGAGTGGGGCACCCGCCTGCACGTGCTCCACATCTCGACCGCCCGCGAGACGGAGCTGTTCGACAACGACCGCCCCCTGGCCGAGAAGCGCATCACGGCCGAGGCGTGCCTGCATCACCTTTGGTTTAACGACGCCGCCTACGCCACGCACGGCAGCCGCATCAAGTGGAACCCCGCCGTCAAAACCGAGGCTGACCGCGCCGCCGTGCTCCGTGCCGTGCTCGACGACCGCATCGACGTGCTGGCGACCGACCACGCCCCGCATACCCTCGCCGAGAAGGAGAACCCCTACCTCTCCTGCCCGTCGGGCGGGCCGCTGGTACAACACTGGCTGCCCGGCCTGCTGCACCTCTGGTGCGAAGGGCAGATCAGCCTGGAGCGCATCGTTCAGAAGGCCTGCCACAACCCCGCCGTGCTGTTCCGGATCGAGGAGCGGGGCTTCGTGCGCGAGGGCTACTACGCCGACCTGGTGCTGGTGGACCCCGATGCGCCCTGGACCGTCGCGCCCGACAACATTCTCTACGCCTGCGGCTGGTCGCCCTTTGAGGGCACCACCTTCCCGGCACGCGTCACGCACACGTTCGTCTCGGGTCACCTGGCCTACGCCAACGGTCAACTCGACGACTCCCGGATGGGACGACGGCTGACGTTCGACCGGTGAGGGTCAACGTCATGGGGGCGGCCGGGTCGGGCGCGACAACCCTGGGGCGTGCCCTGGCGGCGGAGTGGGGCGTGCCCTGCTTCGACAGCGACGCCTACTTCTGGGAACCGACGGCCGTCCCGTTTTCGGTGAGGCGCCCGCCCGACGTTCGGGACCAACTGCTGCTGGACGACCTCGACCGGGAGGCGGACTGGATCGTTAGCGGCTCCGTGTTCAGTTGGAGCAGAGCCATTCACGAGCGCTTCGAGCTGATCGTTTTCCTCTTTCTTCCCCCCGCCCTGAGACTTGAACGGCTGGAAGCGCGCGAGCTGAGGCGCTACGGACCCCGCATCCACACCGACCCTTTCTGGCGCGCCCGGCACGAAACGTTCATGCGCTACGCCAAGGACTACGACGAGGCGCGGGGCATCGCCAAGCGCACCCTCCCCGCGCACCGGGCGTGGCTAAGCCGACAGCCGACCGAAGTACTCGAACTGATCGGCGAGATGAGCGTGGAAGAACGCGTCAGGCGGGTGATCGACAGGGCAGGAAGATGAGAGACAGGAGTCGGAAGCCCCCTGCTTGGCGATGCTCACAACTTCCTGCTCAGCGAGGTTTGTAACCTTGCCCTTTCACACTCCGCCCCGGCCTCTTGTTAGCGATTTGTGCTAACGAAATTAGGACCTACGATCTGTTTCCTAACCGCCCAACCGCCCAACCGCCGACCCCCACTAGTGGAACGGGCGGCGTTTGATGAGGCCACCGGCGATGTCGTCGACGCGGTGGGTGACGAGAAACGCCTGCGGGTCGATGCCGGTGATGAGCTTCCGCAGCTTGGGGACTTCCAGCCGGGTGAAGACGCAGAAGAGCACCTCCTGGTTGTGGCCACTGTAGCCGCGCTTGCCGTTGAGGATGGTCACCCCCCGCCCCAGATCTTCGAGGATGGCGCGGCGGACGCGCTCGTGCTCGCGCGAGACGATGGTGACAGCCACGTACTCTTCGATGCCGTGGATGATGAAGTCGACCGTTTTAGAGGCCGAGAAGTAAGTGAGCACCGAATAAAGGGCGATCTCCAGCGAAAGTACCCACGCGCCCACCGAGAAGATGATCAGGTTGAAGACTAGGATCACGTCGCCGATGGAGCTGTGCAGGCGCTTGCTGACCAGGATGGCGGCCACCTCGGTGCCGTCGAGCACGCACTCGGCGCGCATGCAGAGGCCGATGCCGGCCCCCAGAAACACGCCGCCGAACACGGCCGTCAGCAGCTTGTCGTTAGTCACTTCCGGAAAGGAGAAGAACGCCAAGCACAGCGACAGCCCCAGGATGGCGGCCACGCTCTTGAGCGCGAACGTCCACCCCAACTGCCGGTAGCCCAGAAAGATGAAGGGCACGTTGATGAGCGTCACCAGCACGGCTAGCGGCACGCCCGTCTTGATCGACGTCAGGATAGCGATGCCCACCACGCCGCCGTCGATGAACTGGTTAGGCAGCAGGAAGCTCTTTAGCCCCAGCGCGGCCGAACCGATGCCCACCGTCACCAGCAGGACGGCGCGCGCCACCCGCCCGAACGAACTGCCCGGCAGGGCCGGCGCGGGGGACGAGGCCACGGGCGAATCAGAGGTCGGCGGCATTGGTGATTTTGATGGCAAACAGGGCGGGCATAGCTTCGAAGGTGGGGCGCACGTGGTCGCGCAGCAGGTCCATCACGGCGTCGTAATCGCCCACCACGTGCGTGCTCAGGGCGTTCGTCTCGACGGTGACGCCCGCCGGACGCGGCAGGTGCTCCAAAAAGTACAACACCTCCTCGGCGTAGTTCTCCCGAAAAGGGTAGAGGCTGATGTCGACGGCAATTCTCATGGATTAGTAATTGGTCGTTGGCTGCTGAGTGTTGGCTTTTGGCTCACGCACGCGGCTTCTTTTTTGGCAACTAGTGGCTAGGCCACTGGCGATTCCAACCCGTTTCGGCCTAAAAACTAAAACCGTTCGCGCAGGGCGTAGGATTCGCGCACGCGGCGGTAGAGGCGGGCGGCTTCGCGGAAATTTAGGGTCTGCTGCCCGTCGGAGGCGGCCTCTTCGGGGGTTTCGTGCACCTCGACGATCAGCCCGTCGGCCCCGGCCATGATGCCCGCCAGCGCCATCGGTTCGACGTAGTCGCGCAGGCCGATGCCGTGCGAGGGGTCCACGACCACGGGCAGGTGGGTTTTTTCCTTCAGGATGGGCACCGCGTTCAGGTCGAGCGTGTTGCGGCTGGCGCGCTCGTAGGTGCGGATGCCGCGCTCGCAGAGGATGATCTTTTCGTTGCCGCCCGAGAAGATGTACTCGGCCGACTGCAGGAGCTCGTCGATGGTACCCGAGATGCCGCGCTTGATCATCACCGGCTTGTCGACCTGCCCGAGCGCGTCGAGCAGGTTGAAGTTCTGCGTGTTGCGTGCCCCCACCTGGAACACGTCCACGTAGTCGATCATCTCTTCGATCTGCGAGGTCTGCATCACCTCGGTGATAATCTTGATGTTCTGCTCACGGCAGAGGCCGTAGAACATCCGCAGGCCGTCGAGGCCCAACCCCCTGAACGAGTAGGGCGAGCTGCGCGGCTTGTAGACGCCGCCCCGCATGATGCGCACGCCGTGCTCGACCAGGTGGCTCACCACGCGCTCCACCTGTGCGTCGCTCTCGATGGAGCACGGACCGGCCATGATCGCCAAGGAGCCCTCGCCGATGGTGACGCCCCCGCCCAGGTCGATGCGCGTGGGGCGCACCCGCCACTTGCGCGACACCAGCTGGTAGTCGTCCGAGACGATGTGCACGTCGCGGATGCCCGGCAGGTGCCCCACACGGCGGATGTCGAACGCCCGCTTGCCGGTGCCGACCACGTAGTGTCCGTGCTGGGTGACCACCTCGGTGGTTTTGTAGCCTAAGTCTTCGATCTGTTTTAGGATGGCCGCCCGCAGCGGCGTTTCCAGGTCGGTTTCGAGTTGTAGCAGCATGGGTAGGCGTTGGGTGAGGGGCGCTCCGGCGCACGGCCCGCAAAAGTAGAGCAGGCGGGGCTATGGCCGCGCCGAACTACAAACCGGACGCACGGGTTACGAAGGCCGAAGGCCCCACGACAATCGAGACGCTCTGATAACTTGACGAGCCGTCTGTCGGAATACCCCTAGCCCCGCCGCGCATGACCCCACCGCTACGTCTGCTCCGCCGGCTGCTTGCCCTCTGGCTGATCGCCACGGCGGCGCACGCGCAACTGCCCGAGCACTTCACGCTGCGCGGCAAGCGGGTCAAGATTCCGTTCGAAACCTACAACAACCTGATCGTGGTGCCGGTACAGGTGAACGGCTCCGAGACGCTCAACTTCATCCTCGACACGGGGGCGGGCTTGACGCTCATCACCGACCCACGGGCCGCCCGCTTTCTGCAACAGCCGTTCGTGCGCACGCTCAGCATCGCAGGCATGGGCGACGACAAGGACGCGGAGCTGCTCACTTCCGTCTCCATCGACAACACCATCCTGCTGGGCAAGTCCGAGAGCCGCCGCCGCAATGTGTTGGCGCTTCAGGAGGACGTGTTGGCCCTTTCGGAGTACGTCGGCGTGCCCATCCACGGCATTCTGGGCTGCAACCTGTTCGAGAACACCGTGATGGAGATCAACTTCCGCCGGGGGGTGATCGTGCTGCACGACCCACTCCACTACCGGCCGCGCCGCCGCAAGGGGCAGCGCTACGACATCGACATGCGGCGGCGCAAGCCCTACGCCCGGATCGAGGCCACCGTGGCCGGCCAACGGCTGGACCTGAACGTGCTGCTCGACACCGGTGCGAGCCACGCCCTGCTGCTCGACTCCACCGCGCACGCCGGCCTCGAACTGCCCGCGCAACTCATTCCTGCCGAGCTCGGCCGGGGGCTGAGCGGCGTGATCTACGGGCACGTCGGGCGCATCGACGGCGTGCGGCTGGGGGGAGCCACGCTCGACGACGTGCTCACCTCGTTCCCTACGCGCGCCATGCACACCTACCGCGCCGACGACCGCCAGGGGAACGTCGGCTGCGAGCTGCTGAACCGCTTCGTGGTGACGTTCCATTTTCCCGAACGGTACGTGCACTTCCGCCCCCTGCGCCGCCAGATACGTCAGCCCTTCGAGCGCGACATGAGCGGCCTGGAGCTGCGCGCCGTGGGCGACGACTTCAGCACGTTTGTCGTCAACCGTGTGGCTCACGCCTCGCCCGCCGCCGAAGCGGGCCTGCATCCGGGCGACGAGATCATGTACGTCGACAACCTGTCTGCTAAGGAGCTTCAACTGGCCAACATCTACGACCTGCTCCAGAAAAAGGCTGGCCGGAAGATCACCCTGCTCGTGCGGCGCGACGGCGCCCTGCTGGTCACCACGCTGGTGCTGCGCCGCCTGATCTGACCCGCCCCGCCGCCGGTGCCCTCACGCGGCCCGTCGGCATCGGTGCGCGGCTTGCCCCGGTTGCCGTCCGGCGGCGCGATTTATCTTTGTGGTTCTCCCAAAATTTATTTCATGAGACTTGCCGCCATCGACATCGGCTCGAACGCCGTCCGTCTGCAGATCAACGAAGTGGTCGAATACCGCAGTCAGGTCACGTTTAAGCGGTTGGAGTACATCCGTTTCCCCCT
>JBARYS010000187.1:0-4694 GCA_049648155.1 Catalinimonas sp.
ACCCCCTCTCGCCGCTGCCGCACGATCCCGACAACAAGGCGCTACTGCGGCTGGCCGTGGTGTGGAACATCCCTTTCGCCTGCAACCGGGCCAGCGCCGACTATTTGTTCGCTTCGCCGCTCTTGCAGAATGCCTACGCCCGCGAGAAGCCCGACTACACCAACTACCGGCAGCGCTCACTCGACCAGCTTTCAGAGTGAAAAGGTCCGTTCTCGTACGGGTGCGGGGGCGCGTGCAGGGCGTCTCGTTCCGGGCTTCGACACAATCGAAAGCCCGGCGGCTCGGCCTGAGCGGCTGGGTACGCAACGAGCCCGACGGCCAGACGGTGCTGGTCGAAGCCCACGGCCCCGCCGCGCGGGTGGACGAACTGATTGAATGGTGCCGGCGGGGACCACGGTTGGCGCGCGTCGACGGGGTGGACGTCTCCGAGGCCGCCCCAGCCGCTCACAAAGGCTTTCGGATCACTCGCTGACGCCGTCGGCGCGCTCCACGCGGATGCCCACGTTCAGCACGCCCGGCAGCGGATCTTGGCGCATGTACTGCTTCAACTTGAACGTGTAGCGGCCGGCGTGGGGGAAGCGGTAGCCGGGCAATCCCAGAATCTGGTGGTCGAACAGGTCGCTCAGGCTACTGCCGCGCGGCTCGCCGGTTTTCGGGTCGAACAGCGTCAACTCCTGTAGGCGCGACGACACCTCCCGCCCGCTGCTGTCTTCCAAGTAGTAAGTGAGGTAGAGGTTGTAGAAGGGGTAGTCGAGCGAGTTGCGGACGTTGTAGTAGACGTTGTACGCCTGCGTCGAATCGGGCACCTCAAACTCGAACGTCACGAGGCTATCCTCCACCCACGATGCGCCCGGCACCTCCAGGTTTTTCTCGTAGATGCGGGCGGGGTCGCACGCCGCCAGCCCTGCCGTGAGCAGCACCAAGGCCACCAGCGGGTGGCTGTTTTTAAGTGTTTGTCTGACCACCAGGCTTTTTACGGTTACGTTTTTTGCGTCGCTTGTTGCGGCGGTCCGACTGCGCGCGCTCGGCGAACTTCTCGTCCAACTCCGCCAAGTCCAGGTTGATCGGCCCCTCCTGGGGCGCCAGCAGTGCCTGCTCGGCCTCGGCGGTCAGGGCGGGCACCTGCTCACCGGCGGCGTTGCGGGCCAGCAGCTCGCGGACGCGCTCTACGGGCAGGGCATGCCACTCGTTCTCGCCCCGGTAGCCGAACCACATCAATCGGCGGAAAATGTCGGTCTTTTGCAGGTAAGCGTTGCCCTGCTCGGTCCGCAGCGGCTGTTTCACCTGCGGAATGTCGCGCAGGGCGTCCATGTAAGTGTCCAGCTCGTAATTCAGGCAGCACTTGAGCCGCCCGCACTGCCCCGACAGCTTGCCGGGGTTGAGCGAAAGGTTCTGGTAGCGCGCCGCCGAGGTCGATACGCTCTTGAAGCTCGACAGCCACGTGGAGCAGCACAACTCCCGCCCGCACGAGCCGATGCCGCCCAGCCGCCCGGCCTCTTGCCGCAGGCTGATTTGGCGCATCTCGACGCGGATGCGGAACTCGCCCGCCAGCGCCTTGATGAGTTGGCGGAAGTCGACACGCTCGTCGGCCGAGTAGTAGAACGTCGCCTTGCTGTCGTCGGCCTGGTACTCCACGTCGGTGAGCTTCATCTTGAGGCGCATCTCGCGAATCACCTCGCGCGTGCGGAACAGCGTGGGCGACTCACGGTTGCGCACCTGCTCCCACTTTTCTAAGTCGTGCTCGGTGGCGAGTCGGTACACCTTGCGGATGTTCTCGCTGTGCGGTTTCACCCCCTTCTTGTTGAGCTGCAGCCGCACCAGCTCGCCCTGCATGGAAACGACGCCGGCATGGTAACCATTGGGCACCTCCACGACCACGGCGTCGCCGGTGGTCAGGTCGAGCTTCTCCACGTTTCGGTAGAAGTCCTTGCGCCCGTTCTTGAAGCGCACCTCGATCACATCGAAGCGCACGCCGTCGGCCGGCAGAGCCATGTGGCTCAGCCAGTCGAACACATTCATTTTATTGCAACCGCCGCTGCGGCAACCGCCGTTGTTCCGGCACCCTGTCGGGGCACCGTCGGTCTTGGTCGCGCAGCCGCAGGAAGTTCCACATCCCGCCATAAGCTCCGCGCAGTCTTTGTGATGGATGACCCGCCGGTGGGGCCGTCGGTGCGAAACGGTGCGTTCCGCCGCCGGGGCCATACGGTGGGCTAGATCAGCAAAGATAAGCAGGCGAACATAACCCCCGTCCTGCGGCTCAAGATGTGACGGCACAGAAATATGATACAAGGCCCACCGTCAGATCAGTGCTCGGGATGATCCGGCGTTCTCGGTGATAGTTCGATTCCGGATCGGGGCGGTCCACCGTTGTAGTCGAAATCGGCGTTGTTATCGGGCACCGTGTTCGATGCCGAGAGCGCTAATGGGGCTTCATAGATCAGGGCGTCACCTATTTTCCGTCTTACAACTCGGAATCGGCAAAAGGGGGCAGTTGGGCCTGTATGGCGTACCGACCCGTAGTCCCGTCGAACGCCCAGCAGCGGGTCTCCATCCCGTTCGTGACGGCCAGAAAGGGCGCGCGAAGCGTGTAGTTATAGCGGGCGGCCTGCTCGAACACCTGCGGAGCGAGGGCCACGGTGGGCGCTTTACACTCCACCAGCAAATAGGGCCGTCCGGCACGGTCGTAGGCCAGCAGGTCGCTGCGACGGGCCTGGCGGTTGACGTGCAGCCCCGCCTCGGTGCGGAGCAGGGTGCGTGGGTAGCCGCCCGGCCCGATCAGCAGTTGAATAAAGTGTTGCCGGACCCACTCCTCGGGGGTGAGCACCACGTACTTGCGCCGCAAGACGTCGAGTACCCACGTTTTGCCGTCTTCGTCGCGCAGGGCGACGTTGCAAGCAGGCAGGTTGAGGGGGGGCATCATCGCCGCAAAAGTACCCTTCTCAAAACCCCGGCGTACGCTCCAGCAGTTGCTTGATCTCTTCGCGGGCGAAGGCCACGCGCGGCATCCCCACGGCGTAGGGGCCGACCTCGTAGGGTTGATACTGAAAGTAGAGGCTGTCGGTGCCGGCCAGAAAATTTTCGGGCAGGAAGAAGCGCTCCTCCTCGAACCAGAAGCCGGCCTCTTGCAGGGAAGCGTCGGCCGCGACACCTTGTTGCCGCCGGAAGCGGTCTTCGGCCAGCTTGCAAAGCTGCTCTTGGGCGTCGGCTGAAAGCAGGGCGTCGAGCGAGAGGACGTTGCCGGTAGCGGCGTCGACGTTGACGTAACGGCGGACGGGCAGGCCGTGCGCGCCGCCGGTGTACTCGTATCCGTCGAGCCGCAGCCCGACGATGCTGTCGAAGCGCACCACCTCGACTTCGCGCCGCAGCCGCCACTGGTAGGTGGCATCGTTGGCGAACCGTGCGGGCGGATCGGGCACGTAGCTGGTCCAGGCGCGACCCCTGTCGCCGTAGAGGAATTCAGCCACCTCCCGGTTGAGCGCCCCTTGTAGTCGGCCGCCGACGCTTCCCACGAAGCGGGGGTAGCGAAACACCACTCGGGTGCAGGCGGCGGGCAGGGTGTCGCGTCCACACGGCCCCAGCAGCGTATCGAAGCGCACGCGCTCGTAGCGGCCCGAGGGGTCCATGACGGCGAAGGTGCTCGGCCAGCGCAGGAGCAGCGGCGCGCGCACGGTATCGGCCAACGGCTCGGTGGGCAGTGGCCCCGCCGCCGGGTCGTCGGGGCGGCACCCAGTCACAGCCCAGACGGCACTCAGTACCCAGAAGATGACCGTTGTGGCGCGCAAAGGATTATCTGTTGATGCGCGACAAATCTAGAAAAAAACCGGGCAGAACCGCTTCGCCCGACAACCGGCGGTCGAAGCTGGTCAGGGCCTCCTCGGGGCGCTCCGGTGCGTACGTGTATGTCGTCTGGGTTTCGGGCACCAGTAGCCGGGCGAGGCGGCAGCCGTTCTCGACCCACCGCGCCATTTTGCGGCGGAGCACGGCCAGGTCGTTGCTCGGCGACTTCATCTCGATCACGAAGTCCGGGCAGACCGGTGCGAACCCCTCGCGCGCTCCGGGCGGTATGGTCGCCGGCCGGGTGCGCGCGACCCAGGCGGGGTCGGGCGAGCGCACCGATCCGTCGGGCAGCCGAAAGTCGGTCGAAGAATCGAACGCCTCACCGGCTTCTGACTCAGCATTCCAATTAGCGAGCTGTCGGCCTGCTCCCAAGCTACGGCGCCCGCTCCAGGTCCTGGTTGGAGGGATGATGACGACATTGAATGGTTCGTCGCGCTCCACGCCCAGGTACGGATTGTCGAGGCAGCAGCGCAGCAGCTCGTCGTCGCTCCAGCGCGTCACCAGCGGACCTTGTAGGGTAAACTCCACTAAGAAGCTTTGGGCCTTCAGTAAACTAATGCATCGACACGGCACGGGGGCGACGCCGCACAAAATTGCGCTTCGCGAGCGCGAAATTTGTGATCTCTCCTAACTTGCGCGGTCTCTTCTCACCAGATGCTGCCACAATGCTCCGTATCCTTCTCGCCGCCCTTTTCGCATCTGCCCTCCTGCTGGCGGGCTGTCAAACCGACACCGACACCGATACCGACACTCCGGAAGAGCCGCTCCGTTCGCCCGACGACCGCATCGAGGTGCGGGTGATGCTGGGTGAGGCGGGCGAACCGCTTTACGAGGTAGCCTACCGCCGGGACACGGGC
>JBARYS010000188.1:0-2065 GCA_049648155.1 Catalinimonas sp.
TACGACGGGTCAAGTTCAACCCGGCGCCGGGCCTTAAGTCTCCGCAAGTGCGGAGCGCCCTGCGCCAAAAAACCAACAAACAATGCCAAGATCAGTAAACTCGGTGGCCTCACGGGCCCGCCGGAAGAAGATGATGAAGCTGGCCAAAGGATACTACGGCCGGCGGAAAAACGTGTGGACGGTGGCGAAAAACGCCGTCGAGAAGGGTTGGCTCTACGCCTACCGTGACCGTAAACAGAAGAAGCGCACCTTCCGCGCCCTCTGGATTCAGCGCATCAACGCCGGTGTCCGCCAGGAGGGGTTGTCCTACTCGCAGTTCATGGGGCTGGCCAAGCGCGCCGGCATTGACCTGAACCGCAAGGTGCTGGCAGACCTCGCCATGAATCACCCGGCCGCTTTCAAAGCGGTGGTGAACACGGTGAAGGACGCCGCCTAACTCATAACGCTTCCCCGCGAAGCCGGAGCCGTGACCCAAGTCACGGCTTTTTTTGTGCCTAAACGGTTGAGCGCGCGAAGCGAAAGCAAACAGGCCTGATGTATGAGCGTACTAGCCCTGACGCATCGTTGGGTTCCAGGTTACCAACTCAGCTATGTCCGGCACGCAGGCCGTACGCAGGTAGGTTTTGCATACTTTACCGGATGGAGCAGCGCTACGTCTCAATGCTGTCGGACTACGGTTTTAAGGTGACTTTCGGCAACGAGCACCGTACCGACTTCCTGCGGCGTGCGCTGCAAGCGCTGATTGCGGCTGAGGCACCGATTGAGCGCGTTACGTTTGGCCGCAACGAGGTAAGTGGTTTGACGCCCGAAGGGCGCGGTGGCCGTTTCGATGTCGTCTGCGAGGACGAAAGGGGGCGCACCTTTATCGTCGAGATGCAACTGACGGCCTACCCGCAGTTCATCCAGCGGGCCAAGTTCTACGCTTTTCACAAGTTCAACACGCTGGTGCAGCGGGGCCGGTATCAGTTCGATGCCCTGACGCCCATCTACACCGTTTCGTTGCTGGCCGAGACGACTTTCCCGGGCGATCGTTACCATCAGATCGTCACGTTGCGGAACCAGCACGGCGAGATGGTCGACGACCAGATCACCCACGTGTTGGTTGAACTCAGTAAATTTCGGAAGGCGTTACCCGAGATAGATACCGATCTGGACAAATTGCTCTACACCATGAAAACGACGCACAAACAACCTGAGGCTCCGTTGCCGGACTTCATGAAAGAGGGTTGGATTGCCGAGGCCCTCGAGACCCTGAAAACGGCAAGACTCACGCCCGAGGAGCGCATGTACCTGGAAATGGATGTTGCTGGTGCCGTCACCCGGCGGCTGGCTGAGCAGGCGGCATTGCGTAGGGAGGTAGAGGGTGAAGTCAGAGAGCACGTCACGCAGGAGATCAGAGAGCACGTCACGCAGGAGGTCAGCAAACGCGTCACGCAGGAGGTCAGCAAACGCGTCACGCAGGAGGTACGCGAAGAGTCCATCGTCCGGATGCTGCGGGCGGGAGTGCTGACCGATGCCCAGATCGCCGAGTTCTCCGGAGCGAGCGTAGACGAAGTAGAGGCGGTGCGGATACGGCTGACCGACGGCGGAGCCGCCCGATAGACGTGAAGAGTCGAGCTTTGACGCCGGTGCGGGCCGTGGGGCAGCCGAGTGCTAACCTATGCTTTTTTAAGTAGTGCCGGCCGTCGCCCGTGCGAAGCGGAAGCGGAGGTAGTTGACGCCGTAGCCCTGCGCGGTGAACAGCGCCTCGTAGCGCGTCTTGATGCCCTGGTGATCGGCGGCGTACGGCGAGTCGTAGAGATCGAACGTGTGTTGGAGATCGCGGACGCCCTCCTTCGGCAGCAGGTCGAGCGTGTAGTCGAACAGCGGGCGGTTGTCGGTCTTCAGGTGCACCCAGCCGTCGGCGGCCACCAGGCGGCGGTAGCTGTCAAGAAAGCGAGGCGAGGTGAGGCGGCGCTTCTCGTCACGGTCGCGGGGGCGCGGGTCGGGAAAGGTGATCCACAACTCGCTGATCTCCTGCTCAACGAAAAACGCTTCCAGCCCCTCGATGCGCACGCGCAAAAAC
>JBARYS010000189.1:0-1805 GCA_049648155.1 Catalinimonas sp.
GCGGGGCCAGCCGGTGGCGGATGCCCAGGTTGATGCGCGCCATCGGGTCTTTGGCGTACACCTTATACATGTAGTCGCGCTCCTCGTCGGTGACCATCTCCAGCGTCAGCTCGTCGTGGTTGCGCAGGAACATCGCCCACTGGCAGTTGTCGGGGATGGCCGGCGTCTGCTCCAGGATATCGACGATCGGGTGGCGCTCCTCCATCTTCAAGGCCATAAACAGCCGGGGCATGATGGGGAAGTGAAAGTTCATGTGGCACTCGTCGCCCTCGCCGAAGTACGAGGCCGCCTGCTCGGGCCACATGTTAGCCTCGGCCAGAAACATCTTGTCGGGATGTTTTTCGTCCATATGCGTGCGCAACTGCTTCAGGAAGACGTGCGTCTCGGGCAGGTTCTCGCAGTTGGTCCCCTCGCGTTCGAACAGGTAGGGGATGGCGTCAAGGCGGAAGCCGTCCACGCCCAGGTTGGCCCAGAAGTCGAGCATCTTGATCACCTCCTGCTGCACACGCGGGTTGTCGAAGTTCAAGTCCGGCTGGTGGTGGTAGAAGCGGTGCCAGTAGTACTGCTTCGCCACGGGATCCCAGCTCCAGTTGCTCTGCTCGAAGTCCTGGAAGATGATGCGCGTGTCTTTGTACTTATTCGGGTCGTCGCTCCAGACGTAGTAATCGCGGTAGACCGAGCCCTTCTTGGCCTCGCGGGCGCGCTGAAACCAAGGGTGTTTGTCGGAGGTGTGGTTGATGACCAGCTCGGTGATGACGCGCAGGTTGCGCTTGTGTGCCTCGCGCATCAGCAGCTTGAAGTCGCGGATAACGCCGTACTTGGGGTTGATCTCGTAGTAGTCGGCGATGTCGTAGCCGTCGTCACGCTGCGGCGAGGGGTAGAAAGGCAGCAGCCAGATGGCCGTCACGCCGAGATCTTCGAGGTAGTCGAGCTTGTCGATCAGGCCACGGAAGTCGCCGATGCCGTCGCCGTTACTGTCCTTAAAGGCTTTGATGTGGAGTTCATAGATCACGGCGTCCTTGTACCAGAGATGGTCGGACGGGGCGGCGGATGGTTGGCTCATGAAGAGGAATAGGGAAATAAAAGGGACGACAAAGCTATCGGCGCGAAATGTACGAGAACGTCCGCAAACGGTCGTTCTTCTTACGTAACGGGAACGGGCCGAACGAGATATAGCATTGCCATCTCACTTCGAGAACCCTTCGACATCAGCGCACGCGTGCCGCCGGTGCCCTTTACATAGCGCAGCACCGTGTTGGCGACCACGCCGTCAACCAGCAGAAGCAGCAGGGACGTACCGATCAATTCGGCGACGAAGGGCGACACGCGGCGCACCTAACCATACTGCTCGAAAAAGCGCGCTCACAAACGGCAGGTACTTCGCGCGGGCGGTGTGCCGGACAGCACGCCCGCACCCTCTGGTGGTGTACGCAGCACCCGCCCGTCCGCACCCGTTTGCGTATCATTACCCCGATGAGCTACCTACTGGGAATCGACGTCGGCACGACGAGTTGCAAAGTGCTGGCCGCCGAACCGAACGGGCGGGAGTGGGCCGCCGCCGAGCGCGAATACCCCCTGCGTGAGCCGACCCCGGGCTTCCGCCAGCAAGACCCCGCAGAGCTGTACCGCGCCGTCGAAGCCGCCCTGCGGGAGGTGACGCTCACCATGCGGACCTCGCACCCCACAGAAGCACCCGTGGCCCTCGGCGTCAGCGCGGCTATGCACAGCCTGATGGCCGTGGGGGCGGCGGGGCAGCCCCTGACGCCGCTCATCACCTGGGCCGACACCCGGGCGCACGCCTACGC
>JBARYS010000190.1:0-5127 GCA_049648155.1 Catalinimonas sp.
GGCTACGACCGCCTCACGGCCGGCCCGGCGCTGGTCGAACAGATCGGCTACCTCTACCTGGACAAGCGGCGCTTTCTCAACTTCTTCTTCGCCCTGGAGTTTACGCAGGGCTTCACGCGGTCGCAGCGTAGCTGGAACTTCGGGGCGGCCGATGCCTCCGGGGGGCGGTTCGACGTGCTGTCGGGCGTAAAAATCGGCCTAATCGTGCCCATCTACTTCGTGCGGATGGAAGAGGAGCGCTTCTTCTACGACTGACCGCCCGTCCGGTCCCGGCGGCGGCGCACCAGCGCGCGCCGTAGATTTGTAGCTTCGTTGCATCTACGCTTCGCCTCCAGATGAAGTACCCCGAATACAAACAGCCCAATCTGGCCGAGATGGCCGAGGAGATCCGCCGCACCTGGCAACAGGAGCAGACCTTCGAGCGGTCGGTCGACCAGCGGGAGGGACGCACCTCCTACACTTTTTACGAGGGGCCGCCCTCGGCCAACGGCACGCCGGGCATCCACCACGTGATGGCTCGCGCCGTGAAAGACCTGTTCTGTCGCTACCGCACGCAGAAAGGCTTTCAGGTGAAGCGCAAGGGCGGCTGGGATACGCACGGCCTGCCCATCGAGATTCAGGTGGAGAAAGAGCTGGGGATCATTAAAGACGACATCGGGAAGACGATCTCGGTCGAAGAGTACAACGCCCGCTGCCGCGAGGCGGTGATGAAGTACAAGGGTGAGTGGGACGACCTGACCGAACGCATGGGATACTGGGTAGACCTGCACGACCCGTACGTGACCTTCGAGCCCGCCTACATCGAGACGCTCTGGCAGCTACTGAAGCGGCTCTACGAAAAAGACCTGCTCTACAAGGGCTACACGATCCAGCCCTTTTCGCCGGCGGCGGGCACGGGCCTCTCTTCGCACGAGCTGAACCAGCCCGGCACCTACCGCGACGTGAAGGACACTTCGGTGGTGGCACAGTTCAAGGTGATTCGCGAGGCGCATTCGGCGTTCATGTTCGAGGGATCCCCGTCGGAACTGTTTTTCATCGCCTGGACGACCACTCCCTGGACGCTGCCCGCCAACACGGCCCTGGCCATAGGCGAGCGCATCGAGTACGTGCGCGTGGAGACTTTCAACGCCTACACGCACCAGCCGGTGTCGGTGGTGCTGGCTGAGGCGCTGCTCCCCTCTTATTTCTCGCCGAAGGGCCGCGACGCCGACTTTGAAGCGTACGCGCCGGGCGCGAAGGTGATGCCCTGGCGCGTGACGGCCTCCTACACCGGGCGGGACCTAGTCGGCGTGCGCTACGAGCAGTTGATGCCCTACGTGCAACCCGACGGTGAGGCCTTCCGCGTGATTCCCGGTGACTTCGTGAGCACCGAAGACGGCACCGGCATTGTCCACATCTCGCCGACCTTCGGGGCCGACGACGCCCGCGTGGCGCAACAGCACGACATCCCGCCCCTGCTGGTCGACGACGGCGAGGGCGGACGCAGCCCGCTGGTGGACCGCCGGGGGCGTTTTGTGCCGCAGGTCACCGACTTTGCCGGGCAGTACGTGAAGAACTACGACGGTGCCGACGAAAACGACCCGAACTACCGATCGACCGACGTGCAGATCGCCATCAAGCTGAAAGAAGAGAACCGCGCCTTCCGGGTCGAGAAGTACGAGCACAGCTACCCGCACTGCTGGCGGACCGACAAGCCGATCCTCTACTACCCGCTCGACGCGTGGTTTATCCGCACCACGGCTTACAAAGACGAGCTGATCCGCGCCAACGAAACGATCAACTGGAAGCCCGCCGCCACGGGCGTGGGCCGCTTCGGCAACTGGCTGGAGAACCTGGTCGACTGGAACCTGTCGCGCTCACGCTATTGGGGTACGCCGCTGCCGATCTGGCGCAGCGAGGGGGGCGAGGCCGAGCTGTGCGTCGGCTCGTACGAAGAGCTGAGCGAGCGCATTGCGGCCGCGCTGGCCACCGGACTGCTCACGCCCGACCAACGCACGGAGAACGAGGCCGCCCTCGTCAAGCTCGGGGAGGGGCAGTTCGACCCACACCGGCCGTTTGTGGACCGCATCACGCTGGTGAGCGCCGGGGGGCAACTGCTGCACCGCGAGCCCGACCTGATCGACGTCTGGTTCGACTCGGGGGCGATGCCCTACGCGCAGCACCACTATCCGTTCGAAAACCGGGAGGCGTTCGCGCAGAGCTTCCCCGCCGACTTTATCGCCGAGGGTGTGGACCAGACGCGCGGGTGGTTCTTCACGCTGCACGCGCTGGGGGTGATGCTGTTCGACTCGGTGGCCTATCGCAACGTGATCGCCAACGGGCTGGTGCTGGACCGCAAGGGCAACAAAATGTCGAAGCGATTGGGCAACGCCGTCGACCCGTTCGCCACGCTGCGCACGTATGGTCCCGACGCCACCCGCTGGTACATGATCGCCAACGCCCCGCCGTGGGACAACCTGAAGTTCAACGCCGAGGGCATCCAAGAGGTGCAGCGCAAGTTCTTCGGGACGCTGCTGAACACGTACGCCTTCTTCGCCCTCTACGCCAACCTCGACGGCTTTACCTACGCCGAACCGGCGGTACCGTTGGCCGAGCGCACTGAGAGCGACCGCTGGGTGCTGTCGCGGCTGCACAGCCTCGTCAAGTTCGTGGACCGCTCGCTGGACGCCTACGAGCCTACCCGCGCCGCCCGCGCCGTGCAGGATTTCGTGAACGATGATCTGAGCAACTGGTACGTACGCCTGAACCGCAAACGTTTTTGGCGGCAGGAGCTCGGCCCAGACAAGCTGGCGGCCTACCAGACCCTCTACACGTGCTTGCTCACCGTGTCGAAGCTGATGGCCCCGGTGGCACCGTTCTACGCCGACCGCCTGTTCCGCGACCTGAACGGCACCACGGGGCTGGAGGCGGTGCCGTCGGTACACCTGACCGACTTTCCGGAGGCTGACGGAACGGCCATCGACCTTGAACTGGAGCGGCGGATGTCGCTCGCGCAACGGGCCTCTTCGCTGGCGCATTCGCTCCGCAAGCAGCACAAGCTGAAGGTGCGTCAGCCCCTCGCCCGCCTGCTGATTCCCGTACTCAACGAGCAGATGCGGGCGCAACTGGAAGCGGTCGAGGCGCTGATCGCCTCCGAGGTGAACGTGAAGCAGGTGGCTTACATCGACGACGCGGCCGGGTCTCCGGGAGAAGGGGTGCTGGTAAAGCGCGTAAAGCCCAACTTCCGCAAGCTGGGTCGGCAGTTTGGCAAGCAACTCAAAGAGGTTACCGGGCAGATCGACGCCCTCGACGCGGCCGCCATCCGCCGATTGGAAACCGAGGGCGGCTGGGATATCACCGTCGGCGGGGAACCCTACCGGCTGCTGCCCGAAGACGTCGAGATCACCACGGAAGACATGCCGGGCTGGATCACCGCCAGCGACGACGGCGGACAAGACGGCACGGCCCTGACGGTGGCGCTCGACTTGAATGTCACCGAAGAGCTGCGTCAAGAGGGCATCGCCCGCGACCTCGTGAATCGGGTACAGAACCTGCGCAAAGAGATGGGGCTGGACGTACAGGACAAAATCCGCCTGGCCGTGGCGCGTTCGGAGGCGTTCGTCGACACCGCCCTGCTGGCGAATCAGGAGTACATCCAAGCGGAGACGCAGGCGCTCGAGATGGATCTACACGACGAGGTGGCCGGCGCGCAACTGGTCGAGATCGACGATATTCAACTGCAACTGCGCATTGAAGAGGCGTAAGCGTCGCCGCTGCTAAGTTTGTTTGATAGGTCGTGCACGAGCAAAAGTGACGGCAGGGTGTCCTGTGGTGCCGCCCCGCCCACTTGCAGCCGTTCGACGGTCTGCCGAATAAGTCTACTGATCCTCACGCCGGGCGGTGCTGTCGACGGCCGCCGGCAGGGTCGTCTCCACCCGGTTTGCTTCGGTGTAGGTCTGCTCGCCTTCGGCCACGGTGTCGTTGCGGTACGAGTACTCGGCGTCGGCCGCGTCGCGAGGAGCGTCCTGACAGGCGGCAAACAAGATCAGCAGGGGGAGGGCGGTGCGTTTCATTACGTAGGCGAGGTTTCCTCACCTCTACGCGGGCGAGGCGCGAGAAGGTTGCTCAAGAGGCGCGCACCGCCGCGCGGGGGTCGCGCATGAACGCCACCGTCAGGGCGTTGAAGAGGTCCGGCTGATCCACGTTGCAGACGTGGCCGGAGTTATCGATCACCTTCAGTATGGAAGAGGCGTGGTCGGAGGCCACCTTCCGCACCGAGGGCAGAAACATGTGGTCTTCAGAGCCCATCACGTAGAGCGTGGGCACCTGCGTCTCCTGTTCACGGAACCACTTTAGCAGCGGGTTGACCTCGTTCACCAGCCGGTACCAACGGATAAACTCCTTCTGGCAAAGGTGTTTGGCCTCGCCCACGAACAGCGAGCGCGAGGCGCGGTGGTTACGGTAGGGCATGATGGTCCAGGCGAAGAGCTTGTAGAGCCAGATGTAGGGCAAGAAGCTCTTACAGACGTCGCCCAGCCAGGCCAATACCCGCGAGCGGAAGTTCATCCGCACGATGGCACCGCCCATCACCATGGAGCGTACCCGGTGGGGGGCCATCTCACCGATGGTGCGGATAATGATGGTACCCAGCGAGATGCCGACGAAGTGCGCGGACTCGATCTTACAGTGGTCGAGCACCTCCAAGACTTCACGACTGACCGCGTCGAAGGTGTAGCGGGCGTACCGCTGGAAGAGGTTTTGCGACTTGCCGTGCCCCCGCAGGTCGATCAGCAGCGCGTGAAAGTGGCGGCGATACTCGCGTAGCTGCTTAAACCAAATGGCCGAACTCCCCCCCGCACCGTGTACCAGTACAACCCACTCGGCGTCGGGCCGGGCGTGGCGGTACATCTTGTGATAAAGATCGGTCATGAGGGCGCGTTAAAAGTAGAAAGTGCTAGTAAGAACCCGAAAAAGCCGGGCGGGGTTTCGGGACCGGCAACGGGTTTGTTCGGTGGGTCGTGAACGGGTGGCGAGGTGCGGCGCGGTGGCCCCGCGTGCAGCCTTCTGACGATCTGCCGACGAAGCCGCTAAAGAGGTAAGATGGGCAAAATAAAGATACCGTCGCCCCAAGTGCGATAACGCTCGCGC
>JBARYS010000191.1:0-3037 GCA_049648155.1 Catalinimonas sp.
CTCCTTCAAAGATGGGGACGGTGTGGAAAACTTTCGTGCGCCGCCGATAAACGCTGAAAGCGGGGAAATCACAGCGCATCTTCCTACGGTGCAACGGCGGCGGTGGAGCGGCGCTCCCGGCGGCAGCGGTCGCTGCAATACTTCACCTCGTCCCACACGTTGGCCCACTTTTTCCGCCACGCGAAGGGCCTTCCGCACGTCTGACAGATCTTCTCGGGCAGGTCACCTTTTTTCCGGTGCTTCATCGGGAAAGTAACCCGCCGAGGGCGTGCAGGTTTTCGGCGGCGTCGAACACGGCCCGCACCGGCACGGCGAAGGCGGCCGGCGCTACGGATTGCAGCGCGCCCTCCCGCTGCTTGCGGTGCAGTTCGTAGGCCCCGCCTTGCAGCACGTACTGTTCGATGGTCTCGGCCTCGGGGTCGATCAGCCAGTACTCGCGCACGCCGTGGGCGGCATAGTCGACGAACTTAACGCCCCGGTCGCGCGCCTCGGTCGAGGCTGAGACCACCTCCACGATCCAGTCCGGAGCCGGGAAGCGCATCTGGTCGGCGGTGAAGCCTGCGGCCACTTTGCGGCGGAAGTAGCACAGGTCCGGCTCGTAATCGTTGCGGCTCAGCGACACCATGATCTTCTCGATGCCCACAAAGCCCGAGTCGTGGCGGTCGGCGTACGTACTCATCAAGCGGTCCAGCAGCAGCGTCGCCGCGTTGTGACGTCGCTTGACGGGCGAGTGCAGCACGATCTCGCCGTTGATAAATTCGACCTTTTCGTTTTCGGAGAAGCGCGTCCGGCGGCGTTGCTCGTCGTGAAGTGCCGTCTGTGCCTGGGCCAGTAGGCACGGGGCGGTCGGGTCTTCGAGAATCTTGGTCAGGAGCGGGTGTATGGTCAAAAGGTACCAACAAAACCTTCCGCCTTCAGTCAACGGAAGCGGCGGCACGGTCACGAGGTACGGCATCCTGCGCGGAGTGGAGGCTACGCTTCAGACGCCGGTTTGTCGGCGAGGCGCAGCATCCGGAAGGCCGTCGCACGGTAGGTGTTCAGCCGCGCTTCGTACACCGCAGGGTCGTCGATCAGGCTCAGGTAGTAGTAGGCTCCGTCGGCGATCACGAAGATCAGGTCGGCGGTGTGAGCGGGGTCTTCCACGTGCAACAGGCCCTCGGCCACGCACCGCTCGATGGCCTCCGCCAGCCACTGCCGCAGCAGCAGGTGCATCTCGCGGTAACGGGTGCGGATGCGCGCGTCGCGGAACACCAGGGCAAAGCAGCTGTAGAACACGCCGTCGTCGATCAGGCGGTTCCACTTGCGCGAGAAGATGTTGTCGAGGATGGTCACCAGTCGGTTCAGCGCGTCGGTGTCGCGCCGGGGCGTGGGCTCGTAAATGCGCTGGTACTTTTCGATGATGAAGTCGATCAGGCTCAGCAGCAACTCTTCTTTAGAGGAGAAGTAGTGCACCAGCAAACTGGGCGGCATGTCGAGCGCCCGGGCCACCTTGGCGAACGACGTGTTCTCGATGCCCTCCTTCCGCGCCACCCGGTAAAATGCCCGGACGATCTCTTTTTGTCGCTCGTCTTTCAGACTTCTTCTGCCCATGCTGAAGGTGGTAATTCAACCCAAAACGTCAAAGGTAGCCCCAATACAATAAAAAATACATTGAATGAATGTTAAATCTATATACCCCGATGTTTAACACCCTCTTCACGGTGAGTTAATATGCCGATGTAAGCTTTGTAGCCGACGTTGTTCTCCAACCCCCTCACTCCCACTTCTCATGACGAATCGTTACGCATTTGGGGTCGTCTGGCTGCTCGCGTGCGCTCCCGCCTGGGCGCAGACGGCCCTGACCGGCACTGTACAAGACACCGGCGGCGAGCCCCTGGCCGGGGTCTCGGTCTTGGAAAAAGGCACCACCCGAGGCACCATCACCGACGTGAACGGCCGCTTCCGGTTCATCCCTACGGATGAGGCCGAGGCGCTGGTCTTCTCCTTCGTAGGCTTCATGACGCAGGAGCTGCCGCTCGACGGCCGGGCGCAGTTCGACGTTACGCTCGAAGAGGACGTCATGCAACTGCAAGACGTGGTCGTGGTGGGCTTCGGCACTCAGAAGCGGGCAAACCTCTCGGGGGCTGTCGACCAGGTGGACGCCCGCGTGCTTGAAAGCCGCCCGATCTCGAACGTGGCGCAGGGCTTGCAGGGCTTGGTGCCCAACCTGAACGTACAGTTCAATTCGGGCGCGCCTGGTCAGGCGGCCGACATCAACGTGCGGGGCATCACCTCGATCAACGGGGGCGGGCCGCTCATCCTCATCGACGGGGTGCCCTCCACGGCCGACGACCTGAACCGCATCGCCCCGCAAGACGTGGCCACCATGTCGGTGATCAAAGACGCCTCGGCGGCGGCCATTTACGGTGCCCGGGCGGCCTTCGGGGTGGTCCTGATCGAGACCAAGCAGGGCGAGCAGGCGGGCGTGCGCATCAGCTACGCCAACAACCTGACCTGGAACCGGCCGACGGTGATTCCCGACCGCATCACCGACCCCTACATCTTCTCACGAGTGCTGGAGACGGCCACCGACAACACGCCCTGGGACAACGTGAACTACAGCGACCAGTTCTACGAGTACGCTCGCCGGCGCTCCGACGACCCCAGCGTGCCCGGCGTGCGGGTCAACCCCACCGACCCCACACAGTGGGAGTACATGGGCGACCGCGACTGGACGCAGTACTTCTTGCAGGACTACAACTTCACGCACAACCACGACCTGTCGGTGAGCGGGGCCAACCCCGAGCAGACCGTGCGTTACTTCCTGTCGGGCAACTACAACCGGCAGAACAGCGCCCTGACACTACGCGACGACTTCTTCGACCGCTACGGCTTCCGCAGCCGCGTGTCGTACGAGGCCACCCCCTGGCTGCGGCTGGGCAACAACACGTTCTACACCAAGACGCTGCGCGACGCCCCCTCGCGCTTCAGCCTCTTCGACGCCTACAACTTCTTCCCGACCGAGTGGGACCGCAACCCCGACGGCACTTGGGCCAAC
>JBARYS010000192.1:0-2219 GCA_049648155.1 Catalinimonas sp.
GGCGGTAGCCCACGCGCTGGTGCTGCACGAGCAGCACGACGAAGCCGACGCCCCCCAGCACGACGGAGGCGACCAGCGCCCCGACCGACGCCGCCTCGGCCGAGAGGTAGATCACCACCAGCACGGCCACAAACCAGGCACCCCGCAACACCGCCAGTTGATTGTGACGCCGCTGCTCGGCGGCGCGGCGCGCGGCAAACTGCGCCGCGCGCGCTTCGAAGAGAGAGAGGCGTTCGTCCATAGAGCCGCCAAAGGTAAGCAGCCCCGCGCCTGATTGTGACGTTTGGCGGAAGTTCCCTAAATTGGCTCGTTACAAACGATAGGGGCTTTCAACCTCCCGTTGGCCTCGTCAACCTTTATGAATCTACGCGTCCGCAACAAGCTGATACACTTTTGCCGCACGGCCAGCGGCTCCATCTCCTTCCCGCAGCTTAACTACGAATCCGAGCTTGGCCTCAACCTGGAAATCTCGCACGAGCGCTCGAGCCTGCAAGAGATCCTCAACGACATCTCGCTCCGTGAACACGAAAAGGGGCGTCCGCTCCTGAGCGTGATGGTCAAGATGAAACCCAAGATCGGGCAGGGCGACTCCTTCTTCCGCCTCTGTGAGACGCTCGGCATGGGCGAGTGGCGCACGCTGAAGAACGACCCCGACTTTCTGCGTAAGCAGCGCCGCGAGTGCCGCAAGTACTGGCGCGTCGACGAGCACTACGAGCAGTACTTCTGATCGGCAAGCAGTCGCGGGCGGTTCGGTCGGCAGAGCCCGTTTCGCTCGATGCCGACTGCTGCGGCAACTCCGACGGCAGCGGCCGACCTCCCGGCCCATACGGTTACTTCGACGGCAAGGCCCGCTTTTTACACCATGCATTACCACTTCTTTCAGCCGGAGGCACGGCCCACTTGCGTGGCGATCGAGTTGACGATCCCCGTCGGCAGGGCCGTTACGCTGGAGCTCCGACTGCCCGCCTGGCGGCCGGGCCGCTACGAACTTGCGCGCTACGACCGCTACCTGCGCGACTTCACGGCGACCGACGCGGTGGGCCGGCCGCTGACGTGGCGCAAGAAGGCCCGCGACCGTTGGTCGGTGCGCGCCCAAGAGCGCGGCGAGGTGCGGGTGCGGTACGTCTACCACGCCCGGCAGATGGACGCGGGCGGCACCTGGGTAGACGACGCCCGCTTTTACGTCAACTTCATCAACTGCGCCCTCTGGGTGGTGGACCGGCAGGACGAGCCTTGCACGGTGTCGGCGGACCTTCCCGACGGCTGGGAGGTGGTCTGCGCGCTGCCCCGCGACGAGGCGGGCCGGTGGCAGGCCGACGACTACTTTCACTTTGTCGACAGCCCGCTGCTGGCCGCGCCCGATCTGCAACACCACACGTATGAGGTCGAGGAGAAGCTGTTTCACGTCTGGCTGCACGGCGAGTGGTCGCCCGACTGGACGAAGCTGCTCACCGACTTCGAGCTGTTTACCGAGCAACAGATCGCCCTCTTCGGCGACTTCCCCGCCCCCGCGTTTCACTTCATCGTCATCGTGCTGCCCTACCGCCACTACCATGGTGTGGAGCACCGCGACTCGACGGTGATCACGCTCGGCCCCGCGCACGAGCTGACGCCCGACGGCGCGCTGTACGGCGAACTGCTCGGTGTGAGCAGCCACGAGCTGTTTCACGCCTGGAACGTGGCACGTATCCGCCCCGCCGAACTGATGCCTTACGACTTCTCGCGTGAGAACTACTTCCGCACCGGATACGTGGCCGAGGGCGTCACGACCTACTACGGCGACCTGATGCCGGCGCGCGGCGGGGTCTTCTCGGAAGCCGACTACGTGCTGGAACTCAACAAGCTGCTGCGGCGGCACTTCCGCAACCCCGGGCGGCTCTCGCGGCCCCTCACCGAGGCGTCGTTCGACCTCTGGCTGGACGGTTACGTTCCCGAGGCTGCCCATCGGCGCGCTTCGATCTACGTCGAAGGGGCGGTGGCAGCGCTGCTGCTCGACCTGGAGTTGCGGCGGATGCACGACGACGCCCGCTCGCTCGACGACGTGCTGCGCCGCCTCTGGACGCGCTTCGGCGAAACGGGGCGCGGCTACACCGAACGCGACTACCGCGACATCGTCGAAGAGGTGGCCGGACGGAAGATGCGCGACTACTTCGCGGCCTGCATCGAGGGGGCGGTCGACCTGCACGACCGCCTCGACGGGGCGCTGCGCTGGGTGGGCT
>JBARYS010000193.1:0-2509 GCA_049648155.1 Catalinimonas sp.
GCTTTTACCCGAAACGTGTAGGTGCCACCGTCCAAGTTCGTGTAACTGGCGTAGCGGCGGTCGGCGGCGTACACCCAGCCCTCGTCGAAGTTGTCGAGCTTATAGGCGTAGCGGTTTTTCTCCGTGCTCGTGTAGTTGAGCGCCGCGAACTCAAAAGCAATAAAGTTCTCCGAGTAGTCGAGTTCGATCTTCTCCACCTCGCACACATCGCGGTCGAACACGACCTCGTCGTCGAACTTCCGAAACGCCGTGATCACCACCGGCGGCACGTACGTGTTGGGGCGCAGTTGCCCGGGATTGAAGACGTTCAGGCCGCGGATGCCCCCGAAGAAGACCTCCCCCCGGTGGTTCTTGGCGGCCGCCCCGGCATTGTACTCGTTGCTCTGGAGGCCGTCGCGCGCGTCGAAGTTGTGGAAAATCCCGGTGCTCTTGTCGAGGCGGGAGAGCCCTTTGTTGTGGCTAGCCCAAACGTGCCCCTCGTCGTCTTCGACCACGGCGTACACCCCCGTGTTGGGGAGGCCGTCGTCCTCATCGTAGCTGCGTAGTTGCCCCGTGGCCGGGTCGAGCCGGCAGAGGCCCGTGCCGTACGAGGCGAACCAGATCTCCCCCTCCCGGCCCCGGCAGATGTCCAGCACCGGTCCGAGCGCCCGGCCGTCAGGACTACTGCGCAAGGGGTGGCGGAACTGATTTGCGTCCGGGGCGAAGTGGTCCAACCCTCGGTACGTACCGATCCAAAGCGTGCCTTCCGCCCCACGCACGATCTTGTACACCCGGTTGTGACTGATGGTGTTGGTGTCGAACTGAGAGCTACGGTACACCTCGAACGCCTGCGTAAGTGGGTCGAAGCGGTACATTCCACCGTTGTAGGTAGCCACCCAGAGCAGACTGTCCGGCCCCTCGCAGATGGAGCGCACCCGGCTGCCGTGGGGGGCCAGCACCGGGAGGTTGTAGTTGGCGAAGGAGCTGTCGGCGGGGTTGAAGCGACTGAAGCCCCGGTCGGTACCAACCCAGAATGTGCCCCGCCGGTCGCGCAGCAAGCTCCATACATTGTTGTCGGCCAGGCTACGGGCGTCGCTGCGGTCGTGCCTAAACGCGTGGAAGCGCCCCGTGCTCTTGTCGTAGTGGTTCAGCCCCTCGCTCGTGCCCACCCAGAGGGGGCCGTTTTCTTCGTCGAACACGCTCATAACGTGGTCGTTGCTCATCGCTCCCGGCCGCGTACCCGCGCGGAGGGTAATAAACTGCTGTGCCTGCGGGTCGTACTTGTCCACGCCACCGCCCTGAAGACCGATCCAGAGAATGCCCGCCCGGTCTTGCCGCAGCGAGCGCACCTGGTTGCTACTGAGGCTACTCGGGTCACCCACCCGGTGTCGAAAACGCCGCACCTGTCCGTTGGCTGGATTGTAAAACAACAACCCTTCGTTCTGAGTACCCGCCCAGACGAACCCCTCGGACGTACGGTAGAGGCAATTTACGCGGTGTGCGTCGGGCGCGCGGTCGGCCACCGTGACGTCGCCGGCAGCTTCAAAGGATTCGTCGGCCACGTCGAAGCGGTACAGCCCCGCCCCCGTACCGACCCAAAGGTTACCCTCGCCGTCGTTGGTCAGTGCGTAAACCTCGTTCAGGCCGGGCGCGTCGGCATCATCACGGGCGTAACTGACAAAAGTGTTCGTGCGCGACTCCCACCGGTGCAGCCCGTTGCGCGTGCCCACCCAGAGGTTGTGTTGCCGGTCTTCGTGCAGCGACAGAATGTAATCGTTGGTGAGGCTGGTAACGCTCGCCTTGGCGCTCTGGTAACGCGTAATCTGGTTGCCGCTGACGTCAAAGCGGTTCAGACCGTCCGTCGTGCCCACCCAGAGCACCCCGTCGTGGCCTTCCAGCAGGGCCGTCACGCGGTTGTGGCTGAGACTGTTAGGAGCCTCCGGCACGTGGAGATAGCGCTGAAAACCGGAGCTTTTGTAGCTAAAACGGCTCAACCCCCAGTCGGTACCAACCCAGATGTTCCGGTTCCGGTCTTCGAGCAATACGTTCACCGTGTGGTGCGAGAGCGTCGTGCTGTCGCCGCGTTGCGGACGGTAGATGGTGAAGTCGTAGGCGTTGTAGCGATTCAGGCCATCCTCCGTTCCGAACCAGAGGAAACCACGGTAATCCTGCAAAACACACCGCACGGTGCTCTGCGAAAGGCCCTCGTCGATAGAGAGGTGCTCAAAGCGCGCCTGTGCATCCACCTGAGCGGAAGCCGAGAAGACGGGCACCGCTCCAAGTGAAACGATACCCAACAGAAATTGTACTATTCCTATTTTCAAGGGAAGGGACGGGGCGAGGGGTGTCAGCCGCTCTTTGCAATGATTATGCCGTTATCTTAGCCTTATTAAAGCCTATCAACTAAGTACACGACAAAAGTGCTAATGCTTTGCTCAGGTCGTCGTTCCGGCGCCATAGCAAAGCGGTTTGTAGCCAATCAAGGCCGTATCGAAAGTAGGACTGCGCCTTGCGCCCGTGCGTCTTTCGT
>JBARYS010000194.1:0-5506 GCA_049648155.1 Catalinimonas sp.
CCTTTAAGAAGAGCCCTTCTTGCGGCGCGCCGGTGGCTTCGGCAGCACGTTTGAACGCCTCGTACAGACCGGCGACGCGGCCGTAGTCGAGCACCGTGCTGCTGCCTTCTTCTACTTTTTGTAGTTCGATGGTCACCGTGACCTTACCTCGCTCCAGCCGCTGCGCGACGCGCTGACGCACCTCGGCCTCGTACGCTTGCAGCGCGCGGGGCAGACGCAGGGTCAGGTCTAGGTAGCGGGAGTTGAGGGCGCGCACGTCGGCGGCGATGCGCACGTGCTCAAGTTCGGCGGTAGCCGCGCCGTAGCCGGTCATCGATAAAACCATGCGAAGGGAGAAAAAGTAGTGCAGATGGTCGCCCCACCCGGCCCGGGGGGCAGGCAGCGGGGAGCCGTGAATGTACGCTAACTTTGTTCGCAATGAAATTCGGCGTTGTTATCTTCCCCGGCTCCAATTGCGATGCCGACACGCTCCACGTCCTCGGCGACGTGATGCAGCAAGAAGTTGTGGCCCTCTGGCACAAGGATCACGACCTACAGGGCTGCGACGCGGTGGTGCTGCCGGGTGGCTTCTCGTACGGCGACTACCTCCGCTCGGGAGCCATTGCCCGCTTCTCGCCCCTCATGCGCGAGGTGGTGGCCCACGCCGGGCGGGGCGGCCTGCTGCTGGGCATCTGCAACGGCTTTCAGATTCTGACCGAGGCGGGGCTGCTGCCCGGAGCCCTGCTGCGCAACCAGCACCAGCGGTTCATCTGCCGCAACGTGCACGTACGTCCGCAGACGCAGCACACGGCCCTCACGGCGGGCCTCGACCCGGCGGGTGTCTATCAACTGCCCGTGGCGCACGCCGAGGGTCGCTACTTCGCCGACGCCGACACGCTGCAACGCCTCGAAGACGAAGACGGCGTCCTCTTCCGCTATTGCGATGCCGAGGGGCAGATCACGCCCGAGAGCAACCACAACGGCTCGGTCAGCAACATCGCCGGGGTGTGCAACGCGGCGCGGAACGTGTTCGGCCTCATGCCCCACCCCGAACGGGCCGCCGAAGAAGCCCTGGGCAATACCGACGGCCGCGCGCTGTTCACCTCGCTGATCGAACACGCAATGGCGCGCGGGTAAGAAGCCTAAAAGTCGTGGCCGATGGTCAGGTAGAAACGCGGCGGCTCCACCACGTAGTCACGAATGCCCCAGCCCAGGTCGGCCTTCACGAAGTAGCCCAGCAACATGGTCCGCACGCCCGCACCGTAGCCGACCAGGAAGGGATTACGGTAGTTTATCACCGTAATGCGAAAGCCGTTTTGGTCGGTCGACGAGAGGGTTCGCGTGTTGAAGCTGTTGTCGCGCGTGAAGGGGCTGCTGCCGCTCCAGGTCGACCCCACGTCGGTGAACGCCACGAACTGCAGGTTGCGGAGGAACGAGGATGAAATCGGCCCTTGGTAGAGGTACTGCACCAAAGGCACGCGCAGTTCGACGTTGAAAAGCAGGACGTTGTTGCCGTAAAAGGCATTGTACTTGAAACCCCGCAGGTTCGTCGCGAAGCGGTTGAAGAGCCAGTCCATCGGGCTGTAGAGGGGGGTCACCCCGTCGCTTCGGTCCACGTTGAGCGGGTCGTCCTCATTGTTGGTCACTTCGGTGATGCTGCTGGCCGACCCGATCCAGTTCTGCATTCCACCCAGCAGGTAATTCTTCGGGGCCGCCCCCCGGAAGGAGCCGAAGTAGCCGCGCACGGCCAGCACGATGTTGCGGTGCAGCGGCTGGTAGTGGCGGGCATCGACGTAGAGGTGACCGAAGCTGTTCTCCGACGCCCCCACGCCGTAGAAGTGCTCGTAGCGGGCCTTCAGCCGCGTGCCGGTAAGGATGTTGATCCCCCCCGAGATGGTGTTGTCGAACACGTACTCAAGGTGCCCACCGGCGTACTCTTGCGTCTGGTCATCGCGCGTGATGCCGCCGCCCGTCTGGTCCGAGAACCGTGTGACGGCCAGCAGCGGGCCGCCCCCGATGCGACTGGCGACGTTGAACGGGTAGGCTACCTGCCCGTCGAGGCGGGTCAGCGCGTAGCGGTGCGCGTCGCTCTGATTAAACTGGCGGCGCAGCACGTCGCGCCGTAGCTTGACGCGGTAGTCTACCCGGTGGCGGAGGTACTCGTACTCACCCCACATGCGGCTGCTGCGCAGCAGGTCCGGCGTAAAGAGCAGTGCCCCGAGCCGAATCTTGTGGTCCTCGAACATGTCGGTCATCTCGTTCTGCACCAGGATGCCCAGGCGTAGGTCGCGCAGCGGGTCCAGGTAAAGCGTCGAGATCACCTCGTCGGTACTGAGGCGATTGGTGTAGTCGAACGGTCCGCGCAGCTTGATCTCGGGCGCGGGCCCCTCCACAAAGGTCGGTCGGGCGGCGGGCGGCTCGATGGGCAGCGCGGCGGGCTCGTCGACGCCCCCCGCCTTCTCGGATTCGAACACGTAGTTGTCGATGTCGATCTCACCGTCGTCGGCCGCCGGCGGCGCAACGACCGGCACTTCCGCCTCGGCCACATCGGGCGTCGTCTCTTCGATCTCAGGTTCCGGTTCCGGCTCCGGGTCGACCACCGACGTCAGGCGGCGGCGCAGTGTGATCGGGGTCCTGGTCTCCTCGCGCGCGTTGAACTCAGACAGGTGGTAGAGGTACTCACGCCCCTCGTTGAGCATCTGTAATGCCACTCGTGTGCCGCCGCGCCCCTCCTTTATGTCGAAGGTCCGTACGTTCTGGCGGAAGTCCGTGACCTGATACACCCGGTCAGTCGAGCGGTCGTAACGAAAGAGGTTATCAACACCACGCGCGTCGCTGACGAACAGCACGCCGCCGTCTACCGGCACCGGCTCACGCCCGCGGATGGTCCGCCCGCCGAGCGGTTGTGGGTCGGGGCGCTCCCGGCTCACGGTGTGCAGCAGGTAAGGGTTCTCTTTGAGGCTCTTGAGCCGCTCTACCTCCGTCAGCGTATCGGCTCCGGGCAGCGCGGCGCGGTTCGAGGCAAACACAACTTCCTGTGTGTTACCCACGAAGCGCGGCTTGAGGTCGTCGTAGATATCTTTGGTGAGTTGCCGCAGGCCGCCCCGCTCCAGGTCAAAGAGGTAAAGGTCGTTCTGCCCGCCTTCGTCGGCACTGAGTACGACGGTCCGGCCGTCGGCGGCCACGTCGAAGTCGCTGATCTGGTTGACGTCGACGGCCCGCAGCTCTTTTCCGCCGCCGGAGGGGTCGACGGTGCGCACCACGTATCCCCCTCGCCGCACCGAGACGATGGCCAGCGCGTCGGTCGAGCGCCACGCCAGCAGCGGCACCTGCACGTCGATGCGCTGCTGAATCACCCGGTACCCTTCGCGGTGCACCACGCGGCGGCGGTCTTCTTGCAGGTCTTTGATCACCACCCGGAAGCGCCCCCGGTCGTTTTCGGAGTAGGCCAGGTAACGGCCGTCGGGGCTGAGGCGGGCGTCGTTGTAGCGATAGAGGCGGCGGTTCTTGCGGCGCACCCGTTGGTCGTCGTCCGGCATCCGGTAGCTCTCGTCCACCTCCTCGGCCTGCTCTTCGTAGTAGCGCTCCCAGTCGTCGACCACGCGCCCGTACGAGATGCCCAGCGTGCTGCCGATGCTCGTCTCTTCGTTGCGGATGATGCGCGTCAGGTTTAGGATGTTCGAGATGTTGCCCCGCCCGTAGGTCTCGGCGATGTAGTTCCAGAGCGACTGCCCAGCGTGGGCGGCCACGTCGCCGGTCAGGCGTGAGGGCTTTTTCAGGCGGCTGGTCAGCATCAGGTCGCGCATGTAGTCGTCCATCTCACTGCTCCACCCGTAGGCGGCGTAGCGCGCGGCCCCCTCCGCAAACCATTCGGGCAAGCTCAGCAGGTAAGAGCTCTGCAACATGTCCTTCAGGCTGCCGCCGTACATCATCTCGCGCACCAGCGTCCGGGCGATGCCCAAGGCGATCTCCCCACGAAACGCCTCTTGGTTGCCCTCGAAGGGAATCTCGATGATCGCCTTGGTCAGAAAAGTCTGCCCACCGCTGCCTACTTCCGAGTTCTCGCTATCGAGACCCACGTTGCTCTGCCGCAGGTCGACCTTCGACTGGTATACGAACAGCTTGATGCGCGAGTAGGGCGCAAAGCCGAACAGGTCGCTGATGCGCCGAAACTCCTCCTCGGCCAGGTGGGCCGTCTGCCGCGCCAGCCCCTCGCCGCCCTTGTAATAATAGACGTTGAAGTTGTTGCTGCTGACGTACTTCCAGGCGAACTGCTCGTGCTGGATGCGGTTCTTCCCGAAGGTCTCACGGCCGGTCTGGGCCACGGCGGGCGCAACGGCGAGCAGGGCCGCGCTCAAAAGAAAAAGTAGGCGTAGTTGCATAATACGACGTAAAGAGGGCGTGCGAGGCCCGCCGGATGGGTCAGTGGTAGAACGAAAGGTAGCGATCAATATTGACTGCCGGGTCGAGCATATCCCGGCCCTCGAAAAAATCGCCCAGTTGCCCGGCAAAGTAGGGCGCGAGCGAGACGCCCTTCGTGCCCAGCCCGTTGAACACCGCCAGCGCCGGGTGCACGGGGTGCTGCCCGATCAGGGGGCGGCGGTCGCGCACGGTGGGGCGGATACCCGCCGTGTGGTCGACCACCCGCACGGGCACCGCCAGCAGCACCCCGAGCTTGTCGAGCAGCTCCGCGCGCCCCGCCGGTGTGGGCTCTGGTGAGAGGTCGTGCCGGTTAAAAGTGGCCCCCACCCGCGCCCGGCGCTCGCCGACGGGCAGCACGAATACACCCCGGTTGAAGATTACGTTCGGCCAAGGCGCGTCGTCCTGCTCAACCACTAAAATCTCGCCCTTGGTAGGCACCAACGGCAACCATCCGAAGTAGGGGTTTTCGCGCATGGCCGCCCCTTCACAGCAGACCAGTTTTGCCGTCGACCAGCCGGGGCCCTCCACTCCCTCGGCGGTGATGCGCAACTGACCGTGGGGTACAGCTTCGGCCCGGAAAGCCTCCTTTTCTATCAAGTAGCGCTTGACGCTCCGCAGAAAGTGGGGCACGTCGAGGTAGCCCGAACGTCGCGTGGTCAGCCCGCCGTACGGGTCGCGCACCCAGCGGCGGAAGGGCGCTGCTTCCGGCACCTCGTCCAAAAAAGGGCGGCGAGCCGGCTCGGCGGTGCGGGCCAGTTCGCGGTTCTGTTCGGCCACGTCCAGAAAGGGCCGATAGATCGGGCGGTCGTGCAGGAAGCGTACGCCAAACACTCTCTCCCAACGGCGGTAAAATCGTTCGAGAGTAGGGAAAAGATCGGCCGCGCGCCACGTGAGTTGCCAGTGCCGACCGGTGATGGGGTTATAAAGCCCGGCCGCCGCCCACGAAGCACCACCCGCAGCGGCGTCGGGGTCGCACACCAGCACACGTTGCCCGCGCTCCAGGAGCGTCAGGGCCAGCACCGAGCCGGCCAGCCCTTGACCGGCAATCACGTAGTTGTACTTCATAGGGGTGACGGGGCGTAAGAACGAAGGTATACCTTTACGC